>JAICUC010000286.1 GCA_025936075.1 Nitrospira sp.
CATCTCTGGATAGTGAGCGTCTTGAACGATCCGGAACGGTTTCCACACCTTTCTCCGCTGTCTTATGGCCAGGCTGATCCGGTCACGTTCGATCCAGGCCGATTTCAGAAAGAGCGGCGGACTGTCCAATCCATCGTGAATCGCTGCATGCCAAAGTTAAGACTACCTGGCCTTGTGACGACTTCGACCGAGGAAGTCATTTGGATTGCAGACTGGTGTCACCGCCGCAAGATTCCGTATCGTGTAGAGCGGAAACAGTACCCCACGGCGCTCGTCGGTGATCCGATCTGCTTCATCAAGGTTGGGAAGTGAGGTGAGGCGTATGGGAGTCGAAACCTGCGATCTGTCAGAGCTCAAAACCCGTTTTCTTGGCCGTATCGTCCATATACTGCCTCGCGTATTTTACATAGTTCTCCGACGATTCCTTAAGCCAAGCCAATTCCTTCTCCGTAACCGCTCGCTTGACCTTGGCCGGTGATCCGAGGATCAGACTTTTCGGGGGAACGATCGTGCCCTCCACAATGAGGGCTCCGGCTCCTACCACCGAATCCTCTCCAATCACGGCGCCATCCATGATGATGGCGCCCATACCCACCAACACACGATCCTGAATCGTACACCCGTGCAACACCACATGATGGCCGATCGTGACGTCATTGCCGATGATGAGTGGGTGGGTATCGTGAGTCACATGGAGCATGCACAAGTCCTGGACATTCGTCCGTTCTCCGAGCCGGATGTAATTCACATCGCCTCGGATCACGGCGTTGAACCACACGCTGCAATGGTCTCCCATTACGACATCGCCGATCACGACGGCAGTGTCTTCGATAAAGCACGACTGTGGGACGGTCGGCTTGATGCCCTGAAAGGTTCGAATCATGCGGGCACTGTAGGGTAAGGACATCGGCTCTCGCAAGGTCTAATTGACAGTCTTTTTAACCCTCCCGTAGACTGCCGCTATGTCCCAGCCACTGATTATTCCTCGACGTCCTCAATCCGACCAAGGTGACGGGCACCGGCCTTCGCCCAAGAAGACCCCTGGAGCCGGTCTCAACGCCGGGACTACCATTGGATTTGTCAATCTTGGCTGTTCCAAAAACCAGGTCGACTCGGAAATCATGCTCGGGTCTCTCATGACCGAGGGGTTTCAACTGACCGGTGACCCGAAACAGGCCGAGGTGGTCATCGTCAATACCTGCGGCTTTATCGAAGAGGCCAAGGAGGAATCGATCAACACCATCCTAGAACACGGGCATCTGAAGAAATCGGGAACCTGCCGTGTCTTGATTGCAGCGGGTTGTTTAGCCCAGCGATATCAAGGGGACTTGCTGAAAGAGTTACCGGAATTGGATGCAGTGGTCGGCACCGGGGAATTCGGCAAGATCGCAGAGATTTGCCGAGATTTGTTGGCTCCTAAAAAACGGCATCGACGTCTCTGGATCAGTCAACCTCCCTATCTTTACGATGAACTCGCACCTCGCCTGAGACTCGGCAAGCAGCATAGCGCCTATGTAAAGATCGCCGAAGGATGCAATCGCAACTGTACGTTTTGCGCCATTCCGCTGATGCGCGGGAAGCAGCGCAGCAGACCGATTGAATCCATTGTTGCTGAGGCGCATCAACTAGCCGCTGAGGGAGTCAAAGAGATTAACCTGATCTCGCAAGATACGATCAACTATGGAGTTGATCTCGGCCTACGCCAGGGCTTGGTCCGACTGCTTCGCGAGTTGGTCAAAGTCGACGGCCTCCGATGGATCCGGCCGTTTTATCTCTACCCTCAGCAAGTCACGGAGGACCTTCTCGACCTCTACGCCGGGGAAGAGAAGATCACCAAGTACATCGACATGCCTCTTCAGCACATCAACGACCGGATGCTCAACCGTATGCATCGGCTGGGGAACCGCACAGCCATTGAGGCACTGGTCGAGCGAATCCATACGCGCATTTCTGGTGTAACGTTCCGAACCGCTTTCATCGTCGGTTTCCCGGGAGAAACCGAGGCCGCTTTCACCGAGCTGCGCGACTATGTGGAACAGACTGAATTCGACCGAGTCGCGGTGTTTCTCTACTCGGATGAGGAAGGAACCGGAGCGGTTAGCTTGGACGACAAAGTCGAGCGAGAAATCATGGATGAACGACGAAATGCGATTCTCGCTATTCAGGAATCCATTGCGGCAGCCAAGGGAAGAGCCAGAGTCGGCTCTATCCTCAACGTGCTCATCGATGGGCGATCCGCAGAAACGGAGGGTGTCCTAGAAGGACGCCATGAAGGACTCGCCCCTGAAATCGACGGGGCCGTCTTCATCGACGAAGACTCGACCTCGCGCACCCACGTACGCCATCCCCTTCCCGAGATGCCATCTCCCAAGCCAGGCGATTTCTGCACTGTCGAAATCACCGATGCGGCAGCCTATGATCTCGTCGGGCGCGTCGTCAGAGAATCTGACTCCTGAGTGTTCTTTACTCCGATCTGCTACACTGAACCCATGACCACCTCATAGGCACAGACGGATGACGGCGCAGAGAAAAGATTCCATCATTTTGTTGATTCACTGCAAAGATCGTAAAGGCATCGTCGCGCGAGTGTCTGGATTCATCCATGACTTCGGCGGAAACATTCTCGATTCCGATCATCATACCGACGAGGAGACGAACGATTTCCTCATGCGAATGGAATTTGCGTCGGAGGGATTCCAGATTCCCTCCGACGACATTCCATCGGCCTTCGCTCCGATCGCAAAAGTATATGAGATGCACTACCAAGTGTATCCGTCCAGCCGACGGACCCGTGTCGGCTTGCTGGTTTCGAAACAGGATCACTGTCTGGCCGATCTCCTCCAGCGGCACCGCCGAGACGAACTGCACATCGATATTCCCGTCATCATCTCGAATCACGACACCTGCGTGAGCTGGGCCGATCTCTTCAAGATTCCCTTCACGGTCTATCCAGTGACGAAGGAGACTAAGCCCCAACAGGAGCAGCAGGTTTTAATGCTCCTCAAAGAGCACCGGGTGGAGCTCGTCGTCATGGCCCGCTACATGCAGATTCTCACGGCGGATTTTTTGGTGCAGGTGGGCTGCCCGGTCATCAACATTCACCATTCCTTTCTTCCGGCCTTTATTGGAGCGAATCCTTATCGGCAGGCGTATGAACGGGGTGTGAAGATCATCGGAGCCACGGCGCACTACGCGACCAGAGATTTGGACGAAGGGCCGATCATCGAGCAAGACGTGATCGATGTGGGACACCGGGATACGGTGGAGGATCTCGTGCGCAAAGGACGGGACCTGGAAGAGATTGTCCTGGCGCGCGCGGTGCGGCGGCATATCGAACGGCGTGTCTTGGTATATGGCAGAAAGACAGTGGTGTTCGACTAACAGGTGTTAAAACAGGGGCAGGTCGGGCGACCTGCTCCTGTTTCCTCGTTTTGCAGGGTTACACTTTCGCCGATAGGAACAGCGAATTGCCACGCCGAGTGACCAGAATCAATACATTGCCTCCCTTTTTCACATCCGAGGAGGCCTTCTCAAAATCCTTCACGGACTTGATCGGCTGCCGGTTGATCTCTCGAATGACATCGCCCGGCATGAGGCCGGCCTTCTCAGCCCCGCTGTCCGGAGCAACCCTTGTCACCACTACACCTCGCTTGTCACTGAGACCGAGTTCTTTGGCAGTCTCCTGATCCAAATCCTCGACGGCGAAGCCGGACAAGGCAGTGTCCGTTTCGGCTCGTTCTACCTTCTTGGCGACTTTCGTTTCGTCCGGCTGCTCGCCAATCCTAACCGTCATCTCACGTTCCTGACCGTCGCGAATCATTTTCAACGACACTTTGGTGCCGACCGGGGTTTTCG
Source organism: Nitrospira sp. (assembly GCA_025936075.1). Taxonomy (GTDB): domain Bacteria; phylum Nitrospirota; class Nitrospiria; order Nitrospirales; family Nitrospiraceae; genus Nitrospira_D. The sequence continues at coordinate 3,856 of JAICUC010000286.1, forward strand.
TCACCAGCCGCTGCAAGGCGACCCCATCTTCCACCTGGATGCTGTCATACTGGATGATCACGTCTCCCTGCTTCAATCCGGCCTGTTCAGCCGGGCTGTCTTCCTTGACATCGCTGATGAGAGCCCCCTTCGAATCCTTGATATGGAAGGACTTCGCCAGATCTTGATTCAGGTCCTGAATGCCGATGCCGAGAAAGCCACGGACAACCTTGCCGCTCTTGATGAGACTCTCATAGATGGGCTTGGCCATCGTCGTGGAGACGGCAAAACCAACGCCTTGATATCCACCGGTCTGGGAGAAGATGGCGGTATTGATACCGACGAGCTCTCCTTTGGTATTTACCAGTGCGCCGCCTGAGTTGCCCGGGTTGATGGCGGCGTCTGTTTGAATGAAATCCTCATATTGTGTGATGCCCATATGGCCCCGGCCGACCGCGCTCACAATTCCGAGGGTCACTGTGGAATTCAATCCAAATGGATTGCCGACGGCCAATACATACTCACCGACTTGCAGTTTTGAAGCATCGCCCCACAATACGGCCGGAAGATCCTGTGCGTCGATCTTGACAACTGCGAGATCGCTTTTCGGGTCTGCCCCGACGATCTTCCCTTTAAATTCACGCTTGTCCGGAAGCGTGACAGTGACCTCACGCGCCTTGGCAATCACATGATTGTTGGTCAAGATATAGCCATCCGAAGAAATGATGACACCCGACCCTTGTCCTCTCCGAGGTCCTCGATGTTCAAAAGGGTCGGATGGTGCCCGCCCCCGAGGCCCGAAAGGTTTTCCGAAAAATTCTTCCATTCGGTCTC
>JAICUC010000209.1 GCA_025936075.1 Nitrospira sp.
AGAAGTATGCATTGGAGAAAGATCTGTTTTGTCGCTGCCTGTTCGCTGAGTAGTCCGCTCTATGGTTGGGCTGAGACGTCCTTCACCATTCCTCACGCATCCTCACCAACGAACAAACAGATCCAGGAAGAAGCGCTCTACTTGAAAGAAGAAACCATTGGCGTCGCGAGCCGCTATGAGCAACCGATTTCGCGGGCACCGTCCAATGTGTACGTCATCACCGATGAGGACATTCGTCAATCCGGCGCCCCGGATCTGCCCACAGTGCTTCGCCGGATTCCCGGCTTGGAAGTCATGCAGGTCACGGCCGCGGACTTTAACGTGAGTATGCGCGGGGATAACCAGCTGGACAGCAACAAGCTCTTGGTGATGGTCGACGGCCGCTCCGTCTATGTCGATGTGCAAGGGAGCATGTTCTGGAAATCGATTTCTGTCACCTTGCCGGAGATCAAACGTATCGAGGTCCAGAAAGGTCCCGCCTCCGTCCTCTACGGGTTCAATGCCTTTGACGGCATCATCAACATCGTCACCAAGTCACCGGAGGAAATAAAAGGTGCAACTGCGCAGTTTGGTGGGGGTGCCTATGACACAATCAGTAGCGCCGCCATCTATGCCAACAGCTTTAATAAATTGGGCTTCCGTGTCTCGTACGGCCACGACCAGACCCAGCAGTGGCGCAACGGCAGCGCGCTGGCTTATCGCGACAACAAGTTCAATGTGCAGACGGAATATACACTAGGAAGTGATTCGAAGATCTCGCTCTCAGGTGGTCTGGTTGATGTGAACGACTTCGATGGCAATGTTGTTGATGCAGCTGTGCAAACCGGCGTGCCAGATATTGGGCATGCCCATGCTGTTTATGAACGGCCGAATTTTTTTATCAGAGCATTTTGGAACGGCTACGATATCGACGGCCCTATCACTCCCAATCCCCTTTTCGCCCCGTTCCTCCGTTTCACTGATCGAAACTTCCATTCAGATCTGAGGTTGAGAGGCAACACCTATAATATTGAAACTCAGCAGGGAATCGAGTTGGGTGCCTCTACGCGTCTCACCGCCGGGATCAACTACCGGCTCAACACCCTGTCAATGAACTTTATTGATCGATCTCGGACCGCTGATCGGCTGGGGCTGTATATACAGGGTGAATGGAAACCTTCCCACATGTTTCAAGCAGTCGGCGGGGTGCGCTATGACCTCGATACCTTCATTAATCCGACCGTCAGTCCGCGCGGCTCGCTCCTGTTTACCCCCGTTCCCGACCACACCATCCGCGCCACTGCGGCCATCGGGTATCGCCCCCCGACCCTATTTGAGACCTACCAAGACTCTCTTGCGATCATCAGTCTCCCTGCCCCCATTCCTGCACAACCTCCGCTCAACCCACGAGGCAATGGGAGCCTCAGTCCTGAAAAGATTGTCTCCTATGAAGTGGAGTATCAAGGCTGGTATGTCCAACACCGGCTTAGGGCACGTGCTGCGCTCTTTTATAATCATATCTCCGACCTGATCACCTCTGGAACCTCCGGTATCATCCAGGCCGGTGGGACGGCGGACATTTATGGGGGCGAGGCAGGAATCGAATTTCTCGCAACAAAATGGCTGAACGGGTTTGGAAACTTTGCATACCAGGAGATCAGCCAGGCACTCACGGGAACTTCCCAGCGAGCCGGACCCCGCTTCAAGTACAATGCCGGCCTGCGAGTCCAATGGGAAAACGGGCTCGGTGGTGAAATCGTTTATCACTGGGTGGGCGCCGCCACGTACCCACTTTCTTCAGCCTTCTCGATGTTTTCTGATCTCGGAGTGGTCCCACCCGATCCATATGTCGGGAATTACCATCTCCTGAATATGCGCGGAGCCTATCGGTTCTGGCAGGAGGCCGCGGTTAATGGTTATCGTCGTGAGGCGGAGGTGGCGATATCCGTGTTCAACGCCCTCAACGACACACATCGCGAGCATCCCTTGGGCGACCTCATCGGCAGCCGAGTGATGGGCTGGCTAACGGTGAAGCTTTGATCCGCTCGTCACATACAGATTCTATGGCCCAAGAGTTGCTTTAAATTATTTTAGCTCGGCCACACTATGGTCGCAGGTACAAATGTTCAGGGCACTTGAGAATGTAAGTAATGCCATGGAAATCGGCTAATGCTAATATAGCTCAGCGGTTGATGGAGGGGGCTTTCATGCCGCCGATATTTATCATTCTCTCTCTCTTCTTGTTCACAGGCCTATCCGGCATAGCCTACGCCGCAGAAATTGCCGTCCTGAACTCGGCCGGTCTCCCGTACTATGAGCAGGCCATTATCGGGTTTAAGGCGGAAATCCCTGCGGCCACCTCGGTGAGGGAATATAACCTGAACGGTCAACTCGCGGAAGGACGGCAAATCGCCAAGTCTTTGCGAGCTTCTCCCCCGGATCTCATCTTCGCCGTTGGGCTCAAGGCGGCCATCGCCGCAAAGCTGGAGATTTTCGATACACCAGTTGTGTTCTGCATGGTACTCAACCCGGAAGCGCATGGGCTCCCCGCCCCTAACATGACCGGAATTGGCGTCAGACCGTCCGCAGAGACACAACTCGCGGCGCTTCGGTCCGTCGTACCTAATCGTAATCGCGTCGGTGTCCTCTACGATGAAGAGCAAAGCGGCGACTTTGTCCGACAGGCACATCGGGCAGCCAAACAGCAGGGGTTGGAGCTCTTCGCGGTCGCAGTCCGCCGCCAAGAGGAGATCCCCAACGCGGTCCGAGCGTTACTCCCAAAGATCGACGCACTCTGGTTGATACAAGACCAGACCGTGATATCCGAATCCGCCATTCCATTTTTCCTGGAATCGACCCTTGATGCCAAAATGCCGCTGTTCACCTTTTCATTGTCGCTCGTCCAGCAAGGAGCGCTTGGCGCACTGGTCCTGGATCCTTGGACTGTGGGACAACAGGCAGCCCATATAGCACTTGCTCGTCTTAGCGGGCAACACGCGTCAAATGGTTCGCTCCAGACTCCCGAGCGTCTTCAATTGGCATTGAACTTGAATTCCGCAGAGCACCTCGATCTCGTTCTGCCTCCCGAGCTGATACGCATGGCCGGTCACTTGTTTGGAGGTCCTGGAGCACTCGCTCAGCAACCGGGTGATTCCGATGTGATTCCCTAGCTGAATGGCTCGTGACTGGCGGTTGATACAGACAAGGCCATGATTGAACCGGCTCCCCCATCCCCCTCGTTTTCGATCACGCTCAGAACGAAACTCGTACTGAGTACCGCCGCCATTCTGGTTGTTGCCTGTCTCTTATTAGGTTGGTTGTTTATTCAACAGCAAGTGCGATCGGCTGCCGACGGCCTGATGCAAAGTGGAACGCTGCTCGCCCAGCACCTGGCCGGCATAGGTCGATTCAGCATCGTCGCCGGCGATATCCATAGGTTGGAGCAACTCATCCATGAAATTCTCGCCGTCAGCCCGGTGGCGTATGTGGCGATTGTGTCTTCGAGCGGTGAGTTGCAAGCCGGCTTCGGAAAGAACGAGTGGCAACCGCAGTTTGCCGTTCCTCCGATGGGCCGGCGACAGTTTCCCGTGACGAAATTGGTCCAGCCCCGCCGGCTCGGCACCGATACGAATGAGCCGCTCGTCAGCGAGATTTGGCTCGCCGACGATGGACCGGTTCTTCGTTCGACCATCGAATTTACGCCGGGAGAATTGTTCAGCCTCATGGGAGGCACCGAGCTTCCGATATTTTACGACATCCTGGTCCGGGTACCGCATCACTCTCACGGAACCGTATGGGATCCTGCCCTGCAGCTCACGCTGGACGAACGGTTTGATACGCAGGATGAGCCCACGACTCTTCAACCTCTGGCTCCCTCACTCGTGCAGGTCGGACTTTCGACGTCCACCCTTCAGCATGTCTTGCATCGGTTGTTGTGGAAGGCGGTCCTCGTTACGCTGAGCACATTGACGGGAGGAGTCTGTATCATTGTCCTGCTGGCACGCCGAATCACGATTCCATTGCAAGGGCTATCCGCGGCCGCGACCAAACTTGCCGTGGGCGAGACGGTGCCGATCGTGGCCATACACACCCACGATGAAATCGGAGCCCTGACACAAGTCTTCAACACCATGGCCTCGACATTGCAATCGCGCGAACATGAGTTGCGTGAATTGGCCCACACCCTGGAAGACCGTGTGGACGTTCGTACCAGGGAACTTGCCGCAGCCAATGCCAAACTGCTGGAGATCGACCGACGCAAGTCGATTTTCGTCTCCACGGCCTCACACGAATTGCGCACGCCTCTGACGTCGATGAAAGTTCACCTGGCCAATCTGCGGGATGGGATAGATGGAGCTGTCACCGACGATCAGCGACGATCGCTTATGCGCGTGGAAGCGAACCTCTCACGCCTTCGCATCTTGATCGATGATTTGCTGGATCTCTCACAAATCGAAATGGGTCAAGCCAGCCTACGTTTGGAACCCGTGGCGCTCGGAACCCTAATCGCTAAAACCGTCGAAGATCTTCACCCGTTCAGCTCAGAACGCCGCGTAAAGACCGTGATCTCACTGCCGACCAATCTGCCCCTTGTCTGCGCCGACGCCGGCAAATTGCGACAGATCCTCCTCAATCTTCTTCACAATGCGGTCAAATTCACACCGGTGGACACGCTCGTTGACCTGACCGTGACGAGCCTATCCGCCGATGAAATCCAGGTCTCCGTGCGTGATGTCGGGCCCGGCATCGCTCCGGACGATGTAGACAAGATTTTCCAGCCGTTCTATCGCGCCCCAGCCGCACAAAAGAAAACCAAGGGAGCAGGGCTTGGACTGGCCATTACCAAGCTGCTCGTCGAACTGCATCATGGACGATTGTGGGTTGAGACAGAACCAAACCGAGGCAGCTGTTTTTCGTTTACCCTACACTCAGCCACCCCGCCACGGCCTGCCACGGCAGAGAGCAGCGTGCCAAGCCCCTCACATCATCAAATCGCCTAACGCGACTTCTGATAGCGGTAAGGCCCTCCGCGGCTTCCGGCGCATCGGGCGGTTACGCCGATGGAGGCTTGGCGGATATCCCCCTCTGTCTGATGAGCCTCGTCAAATAGGTTCGTTGCAGCCCGAGGAGTTCCGCCGCCTTGGTTTGATTCCATCCCGCGCGGCGCAACCCTTCTTCAATAACTTTCCGGCTGTAGTGCTCCATCACGGCGTGGTAGTTCAGACTCTCATCTTCCACAAAGTCCGATTCCACCGGAAGTTTGCGTTGGACCGTGATCCCGAGATGTTCCGGTTCAATACAGTCATCGGCGCAGAGGGCAATAGCCCTCACCAGGACATTTTCCAGCTCACGCACGTTTCCAGGCCAGTGATACCCGCGAATGATCTCCATCGCTTCTTGGCTCACAGTAAACGTTCGGCGACCCATGGCAGTCCCATATCGCCGGACAAAATGATCGATCAATGCAGGCAGGTCTTCCGGTCGCTTCCGCAAAGGAGGCAACGTGAGCGAGATGACGTTGAGGCGATAGAATAAGTCCTGACGGAACAGTCCTTCTTGAATAGCTTCTTTCAAATCCTTGTTCGTCGCCGCGACAAAACGCACATTCGTGCGAATGGGCTGGGCGCCGCCGACGCGATAGAATTCCTGATCCTGCAGGAGGCGGAGCAGACGGGTCTGAAGTCCAGCCGGCATGTCGCCGATCTCATCGAGAAAGACGGTGCCGCCTTCCGCCGATTCGATTTTGCCCGGTTCACGCCTCACCGCTCCGGTATAGGCTCCCTTCTCATGTCCGAATAACTCATTTTCCAGTAAACTCTCGGGTAAAGCCGCGCAGTTCACGACGACAAACGGCTTCGCGACACGCGGACTCCACCGATGCAGCGCGCGTGCAACCACTTCTTTGCCCGTCCCTGTTTCACCCAGCAGCAGCACCGTGGCGGAAGAACCCGCTGCTCGCCGTGCCGTCTCAAGTAACTCAACCATACGTAGGCTCTGACCCACCACATGCTCATACCGCCCCCCCACTTCCGCTTGCAGGAGGCCGATCTGACGCGTGAGGGCCATCTGTGCCATGGCCTTTTCAATCACAATGGAAAGGTGATCTGGCTCAAACGGTTTCGTCAGGAAATCGCACGCTCCAAGCCGGATCGCTTCCACAGCCCGATCAATCGTCCCGAACGCCGTGATGACGATCACTTCCGGGACAGACTGCGGCGGCATGCCGGAACGTTTTTCGGCAAGCTGTTTGAGAATATCGAGTCCGTTGAGTCCTGGTAATTCAATGTCGAGCAGCATCAGATCGGGTTGTTCTTCCATGACCACTCTGAGCGCCTGTTCACCATCCTCGGCCGTGAGCACGTCGTGCCCCAGCCAGGTCAACCGCTTCTTGAGCGCGCTGAGGATATCTTGGTCATCATCGACGATGAGGATACGTGCCTGCATCGGACACCCTTAGGTAGGATTCGAGATAGGCTATTGTAGTGGAAGACGCGACTGAAGAAAAAGTGCGCCGGCTGACGGTCTCGGTCCTACAACCCCTTCCTTGTCCAGCCGCTCAGGATAAGTGAATGCGTGACGCACTAAGCCGATACAGTGTTTTGATCGCATTATCCCATGCCCGGGCCGACTGTACCTAGTAT
>JAICUC010000311.1 GCA_025936075.1 Nitrospira sp.
ATTGCGCCGTTACATAAGAAAGTGGCATTGGTCACGGGTGGGGCTCAAGGCCTGGGAGAAGCCCTGTGCCGAACACTGGGTCAAGACGGCGCCACGGTCGCCATCGCCGATATCCATGGAGAGCAGGCCGAAGCGCTGGCTTCCAAGTTGAACGCCGATGGTTTGCACACGGTGGCCGTACCGATGGACGTCACGGACGCGGACGCAGCACAATCGGCCGTGCGTCGGTTTTCGGAACAGTTCGGCAAGTTGGATATTCTCATCAACAACGCCGCCATCGACAAGACGGTGTCGGTGGAAGAATTGACCCTGTCGGAATGGGACCGCATCATGGCGACAAACCTCCGCGGTCCCTTCGTGATGTCCAAACTGGCGTTGGCGATGATGACGACGCGCCGTACCGGCCACATCATCAACATCGTTTCGACAGCCGCCAAGCGAGCCTGGGCCAATGCCTCCGCCTATCATGCCAGCAAATGGGGACTCTTAGGCCTCAGCCATGCGCTTCATGTCGAGGCTCGATCGCATGGCGTGAAAGTCACGGCCGTCATCAGCGGCGGGATGCGCACTCCTTTTTTACTGGATCGATTCCCGGACATCGACCTCGCGACGCTCCAGGATCCGCAGAACGTGGCGGAGACCGTGCGATATCTTCTGAGACTGCCCGCCGACACGGTGGTCCCGGAGATGACCGTCATTCCGATGCGGGAGACCTCGTGGCCATGAGCCGAAAAGCCGTATTTTTGGATAAAGACGGCACATTGATCGAGAACCATCCATTCGATCGCGGCCCCGAACACATCGAATGGCTCCCCGGGACAATCGAAGGATTGCGCTTGTTGCACCACGCTGGCTATGCACTGATCGTGGTGTCCAATCAAGGAGGCGTCGCGCAGGGGCGGTTCACGGTGGAAGACCTGCTGCGCGAGGAGCTCGGTCTTCGGGCCGAGCTCGCAAAGTTCCATGTCCCGCTTACGGGCTATTACTGTTGTCCCCATCATCCGGAGGGCACCGTTCCCTCATTCAGCGTGGACTGCTATTGTCGAAAGCCCAATCCCGGTCTGCTGATGCAGGCCGCCGGTGAACTCCATATCGATCTGGCGCATTCCTGGATGATCGGCGATATCCTGCACGACGTTGAGGCGGGCCGCACGGCCGGCTGCCGCACCATCTTACTCACGAACGGCAATGAAACCGAATGGAATCTCACGCCCTTGCGTTGGCCTAACTTCATCGCCGACGAGATGTTCGAAGCGGCCCGGCTCATCACGTTCACCGATTTGATTGCGACCGACGAACGACCGTGCTTGCACGATGACGGATCGAAAGAGCCATGACGGCGATTGCCGCTGATCGACCGAGAGCCCGCCTCTGGGAGCAGAGCAGCAGAATTCTCTGCGTGCGGCTCGACGCGCTCGGCGATGTCATCATGACGGGGCCGGCGCTGCGCGCGCTCAAGCAATCGGCCCCGGACCGTCATATTACCCTTCTCACGTCCGCCGCCGGCGTCCATGCGGGCCGTCTGATGCCTTGCATCGACGACATCTGGTCGTACGAAGCTCCATGGATGAAAGGAGCCCATACGGGTGAGTCGGCTGCGGCGGATCGGGCGCTGATTTCCCGCTTACATCAGGGAGCGTTCGATGCCGCCGTCCTGTTCACCGTGTACAGCCAAAATCCTCTTCCGGCCGCCCTGATGTGCTGGTTGGCCGATATTCCTCTGCGTGTCGCGCATTGTCGGGAAAACCCATACCATTTGCTTACGGATTGGATTCCCGAACCGGAACCTGAGTCATACATCCGCCATGAGGTTCGGCGTCAGCTGGATCTTGTCCGTCATCTCGGCGCCGAAGCCGCGAGCGAGCGCCTCTTCCTGCAAATTCCCGGCGCCGCCTTCGACAATCTCGACGACACTCTTGGACCGCTCCGTACAAAGATCGATGAAGCCGTGGTCATTCACGCCGGCGCGACCGCAGCCAGCCGCCGCTATCCCGCTGAGCAATTCGCCGTCGCAGCCGACCGGCTGGCTCTCGCATGGGAAGGGCCGATTATTTTTACCGGCGTCGAGAGCGAGCGTCCCTTGGTGGAGTCGATCCGTGCTCGCATAAACGTCCCGACGTACTCGCTCGTCGGCCGGCTGCAGCTCCCGGAGTTGGCCGCCTTGTTGAGCCGCGCGCGCGTCCTGATCTCAAACAATACGGGGGCGGTCCATGTCGCCGCAGCCGTGGGCACCGCGGTCGTCGATCTGTATGCCTTGACCAATCCGCAGCATACGCCGTGGCAAGTGCCGAGTCGCGTCTTGTTCCACGATGTCGCTTGCAAGTTTTGCTACAAGAGTACATGCCCACAGGAGCACCATGACTGCCTGCGCTTGGTGACACCGGACGAAATCGTCAGCGCCGCAGTGAACCTGTTGGGCCTCAGCTCAACGTCACCCTCCGAAGAAGGATTACACCTTGTACACACTCGGTCTTAACGCGGCGTTCCATGATTCCTCGGCTTGCTTGGTCCATGATGGGATGGTCGTCGCCGCAGCCGAAGAAGAGCGGTTTACGCGGATCAAACATGCCAAGCGTCCCATTCCGTTCAGCGCCTATGAATTGCCCTTTCACGCCGTTGCCTTCTGTCTTCAGCGCACTGACATTCACTTGCGGGATGTCGACCATGTCGCCTATGCATACGATCCGATGCCCAAGCTGGGCGACCATGCAGGTGCAATATCCCTCACGTTGCCGATGGAGCCGAGCGCCCATCCGGTCTCGGCGGAATGGGAATCCCCCTGGGATCCGCTTTTTCTCTCCTCGATCGTGAATGCTCCACGGCACTTGGTGTCGGGCGCTCCGCATCATTTGCGCGATCGGTTCGCCGGTGTCACCGCGCCGGGAACCTATCGGTGGCACTGGGTCGATCATCACGAAGCCCATGCAGCCAGCGCATTTTTGCCTTCTCCCTTCGAGAGTGCCGCCGTGCTGACGTTGGACGGTAGAGGGGAACAAGCCACCACCACATACAATATCGGACAAGGCCATCGATTGCGACGACTCGGCCAGGTCGACATGCCTCACTCGCTGGGGCTGCTCTATGAGGAACTGACCACTTACTTGGGGTTTCTGCACTCGTCCGATGAATACAAAGTCATGGCCCTCGCGTCCTATGGAAAACCGAAGTTTAAACAGCTCTTTCGAGCCATTGTGGAAGTCCATGGCGACGGTCAATATCGGATTCTGCCTCATCGATTGGAAACCATGTTCGGCCCGCCACGCGCGCCCGGTTCTCCGTTCGCGCAACGACACTATGACCTGGCGCGGTCGCTCCAAGAAGTTCTGGAAGAGACGGCATTAGAGTTGGCGGAGTGGTTGCACCGGACATCGGGCTCTGCACACTTATGTATGGCCGGAGGCGTGGCGTTGAACTGTGTCATGAATGCCTCTCTCCGTGACCGTGGGCCGTTTCAATCGATATGGGTGCAGCCGGCGGCAGGCGATGCCGGTACCGCGATGGGCGCTGCGCTCGCGGTGGACGCCGCACAGCGGCAGGCGGTCGGCCCGCGAGTATTTCGTATGGAGCATGCGTTTTGGGGACCTTCCTACAGCGAGGAAGAAATCGAATCCGTATTGCGCCGCGCCAAGCTTCCGTTCCGCCGTTTAACCGATGTCGAAGGGGACACCGCCGCGTTATTGGCGAGCGATCATATTCTCGGCTGGTTTCAAGGGGCGATGGAATTCGGCCCTCGAGCATTGGGAAGCCGGTCGATCCTTGCCTCTCCGATCAACCCGGCCATGCAGGATCGATTGAACGACATCAAAGACCGTGAGGATTTTCGGCCCGTGGCGCCCGTCGTGTTGGAGGAGGCCGCCGGGCAATGGTTCGAAGGGGCGGCGCGTTCGCCGTTCATGCTCTTTACGTATCAGGTAACGCCCGATCGGGCGAATCGAATCCCCGCCGTCCGACACATCGACGGATCTGCGCGGGTGCAAACGATCACACGTGAGCAACACCCACGCTATTACGAGCTGATCAAAGCGTTCGAAGCCAAGACCGGCGTGCCGGTATTGGTCAATACCTCTTTCAATACGAGAGGCGCGCCGATCGTCTGTACACCGCGCGAAGCCGTTGAGGCCTACAGTACTTCTCCGTTGGATGCGCTGGTGATCGGGCCGTTTCTCCTGACCAAATCATTGGCCGCTTAATCGGAGTTGTTCCATGACCCGACCGCCGGCCACTCGTGACGGGAGCTGTTCCATGAAGGATTC
>JAICUC010000083.1 GCA_025936075.1 Nitrospira sp.
CCGCCCGCTGAATCGCTTGCGCCGTTTCTTGCCGGCGCAGGGATGGTCTCTTTTCGGCTGAGCCTGATCTTGCCTTGTTTGTCGATCTCCAGCACTTTCACAAGGATTTGATCGCCTTCGGCCACCTCGTCGGACACGGCTTTCACGCGGTGATGTGCCAACTGAGAGATATGAACTAATCCATCTGTACCCGGCAACACTTCCACAAATGCGCCGAAGTCCATAATCTTCCTCACTGTCCCCATGTAGACCTTTCCGACTTCGACTTCCTCAGTCAAGCGGTTGATGATCTCTTTGGCTTTTTGTAATGACTCACCGTCCGCAGAAGCGATCGTCACAAGACCGGTATCTTCAACACTGATCTTCACTCCGCAGTCGGACTGAATCCCACGGATCGTCTTACCGCCCTGACCGATAATATCTCGAATCTTATCTTGTTTGACTTTCATCGTGTAGATACGAGGCGCAAAGGGCGACAAGTCGGCGCGAGGTGCCGCAAGTCCCTTGGACATGCGGTCCAGAATGTGGAGCCGTCCCAACCGGGCCTGCTCCAAGGCTTGCCGCATCAACGCCGTGGTAATGCCGCCGATCTTGATGTCCATTTGAAGCGCCGTAATGCCGTTCTTGGTTCCACATACTTTGAAGTCCATATCGCCCAAATGATCTTCAAGGCCAAGGATGTCCGATAAAATAATGACGTCGGACCCTTCTTTGATCAATCCCATTGCGATGCCGGCGACCGGCTCTTTGATAGGTACTCCGGCGTCCATCATGGCCAGCGTTCCACCGCATACAGTTGCCATCGAGGAAGACCCGTTTGATTCCAGAATTTCAGACACAATCCGCAAGGTGTATGGGAAAACATCTTTCGTCGGTATGACGGGCTTCAACGCCCGTTCAGCCAAGGCTCCGTGCCCCACCTCTCGCCTTCCCGGTGAGCGAAGAGGCCGCGCCTCACCGACGCTGAAGGGCGGGAAGTTGTAATGCAGCATGAATGTCCGGGTGTACTCGCCTTCCAACGCGTCAATGCGCTGCTCATCGTCGGTCGTCCCCAGCGTCACCACCGCCAAGCTTTGCGTTTCGCCTCGGGTAAAGATGGCTGATCCATGTGCGCGCGGCAAGGCGCCGACCTCGCAGGTGATCGGCCGAATATCGGCCGGACCGCGTCCGTCGGCGCGAGATCGGTTCTCTAAAATCATCTTCCGGACTTCCGTGTATTCCAATTGATGGAACACGATCTTAATGTGCCGTTCGCGCGAGGGATCATCGGGCTTCTTCAGCCTTTCAATAGCATCGGCCAAAATGTGGTCCAACCGCTCCTGTCGGGCGGTCTTGTTGGCAATCATGATGGCGTCACGAATCGGTTGTGCAACCACCATTTTGATCTCGGCTTGCAACACGGAGTCGATCGACTCCTCAATAACTTCCCGCTTCCCCCGGCCGACCTTCTTGGCCAATTCATCGATCTTCTGGACGATTTTCTTAATCTCAGCGTGAGCCAATTCCAGAGCGTCGAGCATCGTCTGCTCGGATAATTCATCGGCGCCTGCCTCCACCATCATCACCGCGTCCGCTGTACCTGCAACCACCAGATGCAGTTCGCTCTGTTCCATCGTGTCGAGGTCAGGATTGACGATGAGCTGGCCGTTGAGCCGACCGATCTTCACCCCGGCAACGGGGCCGTTGAAAGGAATGTTCGACACAGCGAGAGCGGCTGATGCCGCAGTAATTCCGATGACGTCGGAAGAACCGGTCTTGTCTGCCGAGAGAACAGAGGCAATGACCTGCGTTTCGTAATAGTAGCCTTCGGGAAATAACGGGCGGATCGGGCGGTCAATCAGGCGGCTTGTCAAGACTTCCTTTTCAGCCGGTCGACCTTCCCGCTTGAAGTACCCTCCAGGAATTTTTCCGGCCGCGTAGGCTTTTTCCTGGTAATCGACGGTCAATGGAAGGAAATCGATACCGGGCTTAGCGGTTTGCGCAGCCACGGCCGTCGCCAAGACGACTGTGTCACCATACGAGGCCCAAATTGATCCATCAGCTTGCTTTGCGACACGACCGGTTTCGAGGCGGAGGGTTCGACCCGCAATGTCGACTTCTACGACGTGTACCATCTATGGTCTCCTCTGGTTAGATCCACAGATGCCCACTGAGATACGCTCGACCGTCTAGGTACCGGATTCAGACGGAGAATGTGACGTGGGCGATGCGTCTTTCACTGAATCGCACGCGTTCATCAATGAACCGCATACCGTCAGAGCGCATGTCGGTGTTCATCTGTGGGACATTCGATGCCTATGGCGTCGGTTAACGCCCCTGTAGTACGACCGGTTACTTGCGAATGCCGAGTCGATCGATCACGGCTCGGTAACGCGCGTCATCCACACCGCGGAGATAGTCCAGCAAACGTCGTCTGCGTCCGACCAGCTGCAACAACCCACGCCGCGAGTGGTGATCCTTTTTATGGCTCTTGAAATGTTCCGTGAGATACGTAATCCGGTTGGTCAATACAGCAATCTGAACTTCCGGCGATCCGGAATCCTTGTCATGCTGCTGATATTGCTTGATGAGTTCACCCTTTGCTTCTTTCAGTAATCCCATACCTACTTCCTCCCGCATTAATGACTCAAGAGACTCAGGACCTTACGGATTCTAATCGACCCAACGCGGCCGGTATCGTGGGTTCCGATGGCCAACAACTGGCCCGATTCATTCTTCAGACGTACAGAAACAGCGGCGGGGGAAAAGGGCAGTTGCCCGGCTCCCGATGGAAAAATGGGCGAGCCATGCAAGACACGCTGCGCCTGCTCCGCGTTCACAACGACCGCCGGGAGTTGGAAGAGGAGTTGGTCCAACGAAATGAATTGTTCACGGAGCGTTCCCATTGTGAGATGGCCGGCAACTTGATCGATCGTCATGGCCTGTTCGATCGACAGCGGACCGACACGGCGACGTTCGAGTGCGAGAAGATGTCCGCCCACGCCTAAAGCCTGTCCGATGTCGGCGCACAGCGTGCGTATATATGTGCCCTTTGAGCACACAATGCGCAGAGTCACATCACGACCGTGAACGGCCACGATCTCCAGCTCATGAATCGCGATCGACCGCTCTTCCCGCTCCACCGACCTGCCTGCCCTGGCCGCTTTGTAAAGCCGTTGTCCACCCACTTTCACGGCTGAATACATCGGTGGCAGTTGCTGTTGTACTCCTCGGAATCGAGCGAGCACCGCTTGAAGCACGTCCTCCGTCACCTCAGATGAATCGACCTTGGTCAAAATCTGTCCGGTTGCATCTTGAGTGTCGGTTGTCTCCCCGAGGCGCAAGACGGCACGATACTCCTTATCCCAATTGATCAGGTATTCAGCGATTCTCGTGGCCCGCCCGACAAGGATGGGCAAGACGCCCGTGGCACTCGGGTCCAGTGTGCCGGCATGGCCGACTTTGCTGCCGCGCAATAAGCTTCGGACCTTGGCCACAACATCGTGTGAAGTCCAGCCGACTTCCTTGTGGACAATGAGAACTCCTTCGAGAACTTTTTCCAAAGCGTCTCCCTCGTCGGTTGTGATGCTTCTCCGGTCCATACCTTAAGAATCCGCGATCCTCTGCCCGCTGTGGGTAGAATCCCGAGTGTCATCCCGAGTGCCATGTTGTGCAGAGTCACCATGCAATCCTTCCAACAGCCGCATGATATGATCTCCGCGAGCTCCGCTGACATCTTTCTTGAAAATCACATCCGGAAGGTAACGGAGCGAGAGTCGCCGTCCTAATTCCGACCGCACGAACCCACTGGCCTTTGAGAGACCGGCAAAGATATTCCGCTCAGCCTCACCTGTTTCCATGGTGGTGACAAAAATATGGGCGATGCGCAAATCCCCTGTCAGTTCGACATCCGTGACCGTCACGTCACGGACCCTGGGATCCTTGATTTTTCGCATGAGAATATCCGCCACTTCCATCCGGATCTGATCGCCCACCCGGTCTGCCCTTTTATAGGTTGTCTTCGACATCTTGCTACCCATCGCCTGTCGGAACAGGCGTTTACCCAGGTCGTACGTTGAGTCTCTGAGGTTCATGCCGTGCCGAATAAGGCACGGCATGCCTGTGAACGCCGCCGAGATGGTGAGGCGGCAGTGTCCCGCGAGAACCCGCTGGCGGACTTTTCAGCATCCTGCTAGAGCAATTCCAATTGGGTTCTCACTACTTCGACTGTCGGCATGCTTTTGATCAGATTCAACGCTTGTTCAAGCACCTGGTTCACGTGGCTACTCTCATTGGAGACACAAGCCATTCCAAGGATGGCCTTCTGCCAGAGATCCTGACCGTCCACTTCGGCGACTGAGAGGTTAAACTTGCCCCGAAGCCTGTCCTTGAGCCCATGAATGACCTGTCGCTTGTCCTTAAGCGATTGGCTCCCTGAGATGAATAATTCTACGGTGCACAGCCCCACGACCATACCGGGGTTTCAGTTAGAGCCGGCTCATGACGGAGACTCTCCGATTTCGTTTAATACGTGTGTCCGGACGTAACGCAACGGGTTCCATGAACATTTCAGGAGATTCTACTAAAGCTTGGTGGCGATTTTATCGATGGCATAGGCTTCGAGGATATCGCCGGATTTGACATCGTTGAAATTCTCGATGCTTATGCCACATTCATACCCCTGCTGCACTTCACGTGCATCGTCCTTGAAACGCCGCAACGAAGCAAGCTTCCCCTGATAGACCACCACATTGTCGCGGATCACTCGTACCCCGGCGCTTGACCGAGAGATCGTCCCGTCAATAACATACGACCCTGCGACTGCTCCGATCTTTGGAATGGTAAAGACCTGCCGGACTTCCGCTCGTCCCAATACACGCTCTTTCAAAGTCGGCTCGAGCAAGCCTTCCATCGCAGCCTTGATGTCGGCAATGGCGTCATAAATGATTGTGTAGAGCCTGATATCGACACCCTGCTGATCGGCCAATGCGGTTGCCTTCGGCTCCGGCCTGATATTGAAGCCGATAATGATGGCTCGGGATGCGGCGGCAAGCAGCACATCGGATTCCATGACTCCGCCGACTCCGTTATGAATCACACGGAGCTTGACGGCGTCCGTCGACAGCTTTTCGACTGCGCCTGCCAATGCTTCGGACGATCCTTGTACGTCGGCCTTGATGACGATAGCCAATTCTTTCACTGATCCTTCTTGGATCTTCGCGAAGAGATCATCCAGGGACACTTTCGCAGGACCGGTCAGTTCAGCCGCCCGGCGCTTCTGAGCTCGCTCTTCCGCGATCTCTCTGGCGACTCTTTCATTGGAGACAACATGGAAAACATCTCCAGCCGACGGAACGCCCGGCAATCCGATTACTTCCACCGGAATGGATGGCCCGGCTTGCTGTGCTTTTTCACCGCGGTCATTGATGAGAGCCCGAACACGCCCGCTGAATGCTCCCACGACATAGGCGTCTCCGACCCGTAAAGTCCCGCTCTGGACCAACACGGTCGCAACAGGGCCTCTGCCCCGTTCGATCTTGGCTTCGATGACGGTACCTTTGGCTTGCCGGCGTGGATCCGCCTTGAGCTCAAGCACCTCAGCCTGAAGCAAAATCATCTCAAGAAGAGTATCGAGCCCGGTTTTCTGTTTGGCGGATACCTCGACCATAATAGTATCCCCGCCCCAGGCTTCGGAGATCAGTCCATGTTCAGAGAGGGCGTTTTTGACCCGATCGGCATTGGCGGTCGGCTTATCGATTTTATTCATTGCCACGATCAACGGCACCCCGGCTGCCTTGGCATGGTGTATCGCTTCGATCGTTTGCGGCATCACACCATCGTCTGCTGCGACAACCAAAATAACGATATCCGTCACCTTGGCTCCACGAGCCCGCATCGCCGTAAAGGCTTCATGGCCGGGAGTATCCAGAAACGTCACTTGTTTGCCGCGCACGGAGACGGTATAGGCGCCGATATGCTGGGTAATGCCGCCGGCTTCCCCTTCCGCCACGTTGG
Source organism: Nitrospira sp. (assembly GCA_025936075.1). Classification (GTDB taxonomy): domain Bacteria; phylum Nitrospirota; class Nitrospiria; order Nitrospirales; family Nitrospiraceae; genus Nitrospira_D. The sequence continues at coordinate 5,995 of JAICUC010000083.1, forward strand.
TTTGCCGAATCGCATCGAGAAGAGATGTCTTTCCGTGGTCGACATGGCCCATAATGGTCACCACCGGCGGTCGATGTTCCGGCCGTTCATCACCGCCCGCCTCAACGACATCTTGCAACAACTCGTCCCCGACTTTCTCGACCGATATTTCCACTTTGACTCCGCTTTCCTCGGCAAAAATCGATGCGGCATCCAGATTCATCGGTTGATGGAACGTCAGCATTTGGCCCATGTCCATCAGTTTCCGAACGATGTCCGCCGGCCGCTGACCGATCAACTCGGCGAATTCTTTGACCGTCGTCCGTGGGGTGACCTTCACGCTCTTCCGGCGCGGTTTAGTGATTTCTGTCGGGGTGCTATGGTGTACATGCTTGGATCGGTCATCCCGTCGCTGCACCGGAATCGCTCGAAGGTCTTGCCACCTGGCGGCATCCTCACGAAATTTCACATCTTGCTGACCATCTTTTGGACGACCTACTTTTCGTGCTTTCTTAAGCTTGTCTTTTTGTCCCTCGGCTTCGATGGCCTCGAATGCCATGCTCTTTTTTTTGCCCGTCACCGGCTCGGGAATCGGAGCCCCGATCGTTGGTGCAACGACGGTCGGCTTTGCCGGCACCTCTTCCTGCTTCGCAGCCAGCGGCGCCGGTGCTGATGGAGGGCTCTCGCTTGAACTTTCTTCCGCTGGAAGACTGCGATCGACGAGGCCACCGTTACCGGGATGCTCCATGGATGGGGCCGGTATAGGCACGGTGACTGGAGGTGCCGCCTGCGCCGAACGCTCACCTTCAGTGATTGGAGCTGAAGAAATGACCTCGGTCGGTTCATCTTCCTTCTTTCGTTTGATCAGAATACGGCGCTTGTCCGGCTTGGACGGCTCCTCGACGACGTGGCTCCTTGCCGCCATGGCTTTACCGTGACTCGCATGATCACCCGGCTTTGCACCGGGCCCTCCTTCGATTTCCGTCCCATCGCCTTTCGATTTTGAGCCCAGCTTATCCAATACTCTCTGAACGATTTCATCGTCGAGCGTGCTGCTATGAGAAGAAACCGATGCTCCCATCTTCTTGAGCTCGGGAATGAGCACTCGATTTTCCATTCCTAACTTCTTTGCGAGTTCGTATACACGCATAGCCATGAGACGGTTCCGTTTTCTATCCGCTCGTTGCTTCCTCAGCTCTGGCAGCCTGCCGAGCTTCTTCCTGCAGTCGTTGGGCCTCCGCTTCCTCTGCGAGCGCCGCTTTAATCTCCTTATCGCGTTCTACTTTTTCTTTTTCGTATTCCGTTGCGCTGATGATATCAATCTTCCATCCGGTCAAACGGGCCGCCAGCCTGACATTCTGACCATTCTTGCCGATTGCCAGCGATAATTGCGAGTCGGCTGCGACCACGAGCGCCGACTTCTTTTCTTCGTCGATCCCTACCTTTTCGATCGTCGCAGGGTTCAAGGCTTCGGCAATAAAGACTCTCGGGTCCTGTGTCCAGGTAATGATATCAATCTTCTCGCCCCGCAACTCGCGAACGACCGCCTGCACGCGGGAGCCTTTGATGCCGACGCAAGCCCCAACCGGATCCACAGCCTTTTCACGTGAGGTGACTGCAATCTTCGTCCGGTCTCCAGGCTCTCGCACGACCGATCTGATTTCGATGATCTTTTCCATGACTTCCGGCACTTCGAGCTCAAAGAGCTTCGCGACGAACTGCGGATGGCTACGTGACAGAATGACTTGCACATCCTTCGGCGTCCGGCGCACCTCCAACAACATCGCCTTCACGCGATCACCGCGCCGATAGGTTTCCCGTGGAATCTGCTCTTGGATCGGAAGGATGGCCTCTGTCTTTCCGAGATCCACAAGGTAATTTCGGCGTTCCATGCCGAGAATGATTCCCGTCATGAGGTCCCCTTGACGCGTCGAATATTCTTTTTGAACCGCTTCCCATTCCGCCTCACGCACCTTCTGGAAAATGACCTGCTTCGCCGTTTGTGCGGCAATCCTTCCCAATTCGTTCATTTCGATCAGCGAGCCGATTTCGTCGCCGATCTCCGCTTCATTATCATATTGGCGAGCTTCTTGAAGAGAGATCTCCGCTTTGGGATTGCTGACCGTTTCCACGATGATCTTCTTGGAAACGACCGAAATTTCCCCGGTCTTGGGGTCGATCTCCACTTGGATGTTTTCGGCCTGGCCGAAGCGTTTCTTCGCGGCTGTTTGCAGGGCGGATTCAATGGCCCCGATGACTCGGGCCTTGTCGATTCCTTTCTGACGCCCGATTTCGTCGATCACTGAGATCAGTTCTCGGTTCATACGTCACGCTCCTGCATCCGGTTACCGCTACAATCTCCGCTTCTACGGTCCTAAATTTTCACGACCAGCTTCGCCTCAGCAATCATGTCTCGATTCAGTTTCACGGTCTGGGATGCCTGCGTTGAGGCCACGGTCAAGACGACCGCCTGCTCATCCACGTGCATCAGTTGCCCCGTAATCCTCCACTGGCCTTCGAGCGGTTGCCGAAGTTTGAGGCTCACCTCTTTTCCAATTGCCCGTTGATAGTCTTGAGATCTCTTGAAGGGCCGATCAAGACCCGGGGAAGAGACTTCAAGGGTATAGGCATGAGGGAATGGATCGGCCACGTCGAGCGCCGGTCCTAAGGCCTTATGTGCCTGCTCACAGTCTGCGATGCTGACTCCACCTGATTTATCGATCAGGACGCGAATGATCGAGCGAGGACCTTGCCCCACACACACCACATCAACCAACTCAAGCCCGAGCGTCCATAAGATCGGTGAAATGACTTCGCGCAACCGGTCGGCAACCCGCTGTGGGCCATTGCCCGGTATGCTCAACCCATTTCCTTTTGACATGTGTCCAAACAAAAAAGTGGGCATGAGCCCACTTACAGAAGGGGCACCATACCATGCACTCCTATGCAAAGCAAGGGGACTAGCCGGTCAACAATGCCCAGCGTGCAGCCAGCATTTTTGTGAGAGGACCCGGTTGTCCGGAGCCGATGGTTTGCCCATCGATCTGGACGACTCCGAGCACTTCGAGCGTCGTTCCGGTCAGAAATACCTCATCCGCGCGGTAAAGAAAGTCGATCGGCATGAATCGTTCTTCGATCGCAATGTCGTCCTTTTTTGCCAGCTCTAAAACTACGGTTCGTGTGACGCCGGATAGAATTCGAGGACCTTCGGGAGCCGTGACGACAAGCCCGTCATGAACAGCCATGACATTGCTCAGCGCGCCTTCCATGACAAGACCATCTCGAACCAAAATCGTTTCGAAGACACCGGCCTTCTTCGCTTCTTCACGGGCAAGGACGTTGGCCAGGAGATTGACGCTTTTGATATCGCAGCGCCCCCATCGAAGATCTTCCCTGGTGCAGGCGCTTACACCGGACCGACGGACTTCGGGAGCCAAGGGATGAAACTTTCTGATGGTCATGACGACCGTCGGGAGAATATCGGAGGGGAAACTATGCTCACGGGGAGCCGCTCCTCTGGTAAGCTGAATGTAGATTTTGGCATCTTGATATCCGGCCAGGCTGAGTCCTTGTTGAATCCACCGCGTCCATTGAAGACTGGTATACGGTTGGCGAAGCGAGAGTTCTCTTGCACTCCGATCCAACCGAGCAAGATGCGCAATAAGCTCGAACGGACTTCCTCGATAGGTCCGAATGACTTCGTAGACGGCGTCTCCGAATTGGAATCCCCGATCATCGATGGAAATGGTCGCCTCGTCCCAAGGAAGAAAGCGGCCGTTGATGAACGCGATGTCGGGCATTGGTTCAATTCCTGGACGGCGGCTCCGCTTCGATTCTGAACAACCGCCGGTCTTCTGCGGTAAATTTCCATCCCATGCGCTTTTCAAAAATCAGCTCATACGTCCCGGGTTGCACGGCCTTAAATTCGAAGATGCGCTGCCCGTTTTCCACAGCGTTATTGCTTGCAATGCGAAGGAACTCATCACTGAGGAGCGCAAGTCTTTTGGTGTCGTAAGCCGGCACCCATTGCTCCCCTCTGGTGCGATCTTCCCATAAATGGATGAAGAATGATTGGTCTACCATGACCTTGCGGCAGTCGCTGCCGTCCAAAGCAGAATTGTGATCAGTACTGGAAATACTCACGTCGATACCCTGATTCGTGCCGCGAAGACAACGGTTCAGCCGGATTCCCTTTTTATATTTTCCGCCGAGGGCCGATCAGAATATCGTTCCCATCCACCCGGACTTCGTAGCTTCCTACACAGTACCCGCCGCCGTCGATGCCTTGCCCATTTCTGATATCGAACGCCAAATCATGCCAGGGACAAGCGATGACATACCCTTTGAGTCTTCCCTCAATAAGCGGGCCACCCTCGTGGGGGCAGCTATTATGGATGGCGTACAGCTTTCCCTCGACGTTGAACAACGCGATCGGACGGTCATTGACCTTGACAATCTTTGACGTTCCCGGAGGCAACTCGTCGATCTGTGCAACCTTTTGAAACCCATCCATCTGCATATTCCTCTTGCCGTCTCCCGGCCTCTACATGCGAAGGGCATATTTGAGTTCGTCGCTTTTTCTGACTCCCGCTTTCTGAATGAACCCCGATTCCGCCTGTATCACATACCGAACGGCTTCAGGTGGCGGCCCGAAAAGAGGGCATGGATCTTTCGTACATGGCTCTGCATGTTCCATCATATGCACCACATGATGACTCTCGTCCACCCACAGAATGTCGATGGGGAATCGATATTCCTTGGTCGTTACGCGATGCATTCCGTTTTGCTCAAAGATATAAAGCATGCCGCCGTTTGGAGGCAATGCCTCGCGAAAGGCAAGCCCAAAGAGCAACTTCTCAGGCGTGTCCGCCACTTCGGCTTCCAGCTCAGCACCGCTCGGGAATGTCACGACGATAATGCTCGATTCCTTGCGTTCGACGAGGAAAACCGACGCGCTCATCAGGAGAAGAGCGAGCAGACTCATCATAATGATCCGCTTCTTCCGCTGTTCTCGGTTACTCGTTTCGGCTTGATCTGATGTCATTGATGACGACCGATGTTTTCTTTCTCCGCTGGGCCCAATGGCCTAGGCACAAGAATGACCTAGGGCTTCTGATCTGATCCCGTTCAGTTGACTTAGAAAAGAATCGCGGAATAAAATACATTTTCGCGTGCGTGCTCGCCATAAGTCGACGGAAGCACTATGGTGTGAGCCGCGTGAGCTTGTCAATGTTCTATAGTCTTTTGGCGTGAGAAGGAGGCACGGGTCATGGCTTTATTGATTACGGATGAATGCATCTCTTGTGGAGCATGCCTGCCGGAATGTCCTAATGAAGCAATCTTTGAAACCAGAAGCGACGCTGAGAGCAAAGGCAATCACGTTGGTGACGGGCAAGGCGTCGGTGATAATATTTACGTGATCGCCCATGACCGCTGCACCGAATGTGTGGGCCATTTTGATGAACCTCAGTGTGCTGCGGTTTGCCCCGTTGATAATTGCTGTATTTCAGACCCTCTCTATCCCGAAACGACGGATGTGCTTCTGGAAAGGGCGAAGACTTTGAACCCCGATAAATCGATTGATCCCGCCAAAGTATGGAGTGGGGTCAGAAACTGACCTTCTTGAAGTGAATTTTGAGGGCCCTGATTCCGGGTGGAACCAGGGCCCTTTGCTTTTGGGGCCGTTGTGCCGCCGACATGAAAAAGGCCTCGGTGAAACACCACCGAGGCCTTTTTCATTGTCCGAATCGAAATGCGCTACTTCAGCATAACCAATTTGCCGCCGACATGGGCTGGATGCAAGTGACAGCGATATTCGAGAACGTTCCCCGCTGCATAAAACAAATCGCTGGTTGGAACACCGATGTAACGCGTTTCCCCCGGCTTGAGCACTAATTTGGTATCCAAGA
>JAICUC010000139.1 GCA_025936075.1 Nitrospira sp.
CATGAAGCGAATGGTCCAACAAAAGGCACGCACCGAAGAGATGCTGAAAACCGCCCTGGCAGAAGGGATGACGACGCTCGTCCAAGACGGCATTCAAAAAGTCTTGCAAGGCCACACGACATACAAAGAAGTCAAAGCCGTGGCCATCAAATAGTTCGTCGACTGCCCCAGACACAAAACATCCAACAAAACATCAGACAGCCGGTCGATTCAGACCAGAGCGACTCCCAGTCCGTAATGAGAGATTTGCGGCCGACCCAAGACATCAACACTCTCATGACTGTACTGACAGGCCGTTCCGACAAACCTGGAGCCCAAAGGAAGAGGAGGTTCGGAACAAAAGAAGACTCTCTGGGGCGGAAGGTTAGACGGCAAGAGGTTGGCCAGATCCGGACTGGTGGTTCATGAAACTCTGGAGATGCTGATTATCATTGAGAGACAATTCCTCAAATTCTACCCCATAAGTTTGTTCTTTGCCCCACCGAACCGTAGCGGTTTCGATGAACATTGAGGTTGCCTGATTGGGCAATCGCAAACTCATGGCGATTCGATCTCCTGGTGTGATCACCGCTTCCGTCATGACACGCATACCTTTTGCCGATACGTCATAGATGATGCCAAGACCTCGTTCAACCGACCCCTTCCTCAGCAAACCGACTCTGGTCAACGAGCAGGGAAATGGAGCCGAGACACGCACCCGAGGGTGCTTGCGTAATTGTGGGATACTCTGTCCACTGCCGGCCTTGACGCCTAGATCATCCATCATATTTTACTCTTTCGCTATATCTGAACCATTCATGTAGTCGGCCAACTGCCTCAACGACGATTGCGAGAGCGTTCTGAACGCCAGTCCATAGAATTGATGGTTCGTCCAGCAGACGGTGGCCACGGCCACCTCCACTGGAGCAGCGCCTTTGGTCGGTCGAAGTGTGAGGGAAACCTTGTCGCCCGGCTTGATGGCCGCGTCGGTGCTCACGCATACGCCGTACAGCGACAGGTCATAGACGACCCCGACATCAATGACCGGTTTCTGAAACCACCATCTCTTCTCTACCGAGAAAAGGGAACAGCTGAATGGCACGGGGGTACGCACTCTGTGGTATCGTCGGGCTTTGTTTCGTGCCGCTTCTGGTTGCTGAATCGCCTGCATAGAGATCCGCCTCGTGAGAAACACTGTATCTCACGAGGTGGATTCTGCGAACTATTTTTGCACTTTATGTACGGATTGCCGCTGCAACACTAGACGATGATGGTTCGACATGGGGCTTTCTCGCGTTGCGGAAGGAGTGGGTCTGGGAACGTTTCAGCTGACTCCTCGAAGGATGCCCATCCCGGCGAGCACCTCCGACCGTAGTAGAAATCGCGGGAGAAGGAACTTTGCTTCCCGGAGCTAGCGGGACTGCTTGCCCCAATAGACGCTCGATATCCCGCAATTGATGCTGGTCTTCTCCTGTCACAAAACTTGTGGCGCGACCGGTCGTCTTCATCCGAGCCGTGCGACCGATACGATGCACGTAATCTTCCGGACAATTGGGAAGATCGAAATTGATCACATGGCCGATATTCGCGACATCGATTCCGCGGGCGGCAATATCCGTCGCCACCAGCACACGGAATGCTCCGCGTCTGAAACCTTCCAGTGCAGCGCGCCTCTGCGATAGACTCCGGTCTCCATGCAGCACAGCCACTCGATGGCCTGCACGACCCAGCAAGCGCCCCAACCGATCGGCACGATGCTTCGTCCTGGTGAAGACCAGCGCAGTAGCTTGATCAGCTCCCAAAAGTGACAACAAAAGATCAGGTTTGTCCCCGTGAGATGTATAATGCACCGCCTGCGTGACACCCTCGGCCGTCGTAGCAGACGGCGCGACCATCACCCGCACCGGGTTGTTCACGTTGGCTTGGATCAGCCGCGCCAAGTCCGCCGGCAAGGTAGCCGAAAACAGCAGCGTCTGTCGCTGTTCCGGCAAGGCATCGAGTATTTGGTTGATTTGCGGGGCAAAACCCATGTCCAACATTCGATCCGCTTCATCCAACACCAACATCTTAATGGACGACAATACGATCGTGCCGTTCCACATGTGATCGAGGAGACGGCCCGGCGTCGCGACCAAGATGTCCGGTCGTTGTCGCAAACCTCGCACTTGGGCTTGCATGTCCGCGCCTCCCACAATAACGGTCGCGGAAATGCGCCGGCTCCGTCCGAGTTTTTCGATCGTCGCCAAGGTCTGCAATGCGAGCTCGCGCGTCGGCGCTAAGATCAATGCTTGAGGCAGCCCTTTCGGAAACACAGCGAGCCGCTCGATGATTGGAATGACGAAAGCGGCGGTCTTTCCTGTCCCGGTTTGAGCGCATCCAATGATATCCCGGCCCGCAAGCGCAGGGGGGATGGCTCGTTCTTGAATGGGAGTCGGTGAAGCAAATCCTGCATGAGCCACGTCTTGCAAAAGCGCTTCGGACAAACCGAGAGCGTGAAAACCTACATGAACAGACGTATCCACTACAATATCCTTTCAGTTTGATCGCATGATGACGGGATCAGAGAACCGAGGGGAGAAACAACCGGGCTGGGTGCCACTCCAAACTGGACCTGGTCGCGATGCGATCGCGAGATCCGCTATAGTTTGGAGCATTTCCTCGCCGGATCGCACGAGTGAAATGTATTGTCACCATACAGTACGGCTCTCCCGACGTCAACCTGTTCTTCAATTGATACAAAAAAACAGACTGCGGCACCCCAAACACCTTAACGTCTATCCCAACACAATATGAGTCAATCGTGGATTTGACTCCTTAAGAAAACAGGTGTTAGAGTGATTGAGTAATGATGCTATGTCCTCTCCGTGCACTCCTCGTACTCAATCTCAGTCTCTGCGCAAAAGTCTGTAGTATCTTGTTCTGAGGCTCATCTGATTGAATGGCACCCGCTGTCTTTCACGCGGATGGAAAATGTCCGTTATTCGCATCGAAACGAGGCTGGGGGTCTTCTCAGTCAGGTATGCCCTGGCGAGAATCTCATGCCCACGCAGCAGGAGTCCTGTGAACCCTTCTTCAGTTTGGAAAGGTCGCAAAGCAGGAAAGAAGAAATCCGCCCATAAACCCAAGATCCGCTGGGAACTGCTTGGGCTAACTGATCCCGATTCTGTGGATAACACATCCTCAATCGAGGTCATTAGGCGGGAAGTTACCTCGTTGGCGAGAGAGGGTTTTGGACAGGACACCCGCTTGCGCTCCACCGCCCAGGAGGGTAAGTTGTTAGGTAAGAAACATCAAGCTCGTCGGAACTAGAAGCAGGCATCGAGAAGCGCTGCGTAGACATAAGTGGACGTGAAAATCGCTTGAACAGCGAACGGATACAACATCTATGTCCGCCTTTCAGAACTTCTTCCAATGGTTCGGTCACAATCCTCTAGCTGCGGCAACCTTGCTGTACATTACGGGAGTGATTAGCGTCCTCGTCTATACCTATTTCGAACCGCGAGATCAGCATAAATCTTGATCGATACTGACGATCGATTTGTGCAACAAGAGAAATAATCATGATAAACGTCTTGTATGTCGGCGGCCTCTCGGACACCACTTCCGATCATCAGCTCCGCGACCTATTGGGACCCTATGGCACCGTATCTCGCGCCTATGTCGTCAAACACAAATATAGTGGAAAATCGGACGGCTATGGATTTGTGGAAATGGGCTCGAGCGAGCAAGCCGTGAGCGCGGTCATCGCCCTGGAAGACGCAGTGTTTGAAGGAAAGTGCTTGCGACTCTACATTGCACCCCATGCCTGAATTCGCTCCTACGTTGCGCCCAATCAGGCAAGAGGAGACTCACCGATGACTCGCTTCAACTTACATCCGCCACTGACCTTTTGGACGAATCCTACCTGGTGATCAGTACGCAATGTTAAACAGACGGATGGTGTTTCTCTTGCCCCCTGCATAACACTGGTAATCAAAGAACGATTAGGCGACCTTCCAAGTCATCTCAAAACATTCCACAGCCTGTACTGCCTAATCGCCCAGGAGCCTACATACAATCTGCCTTCCATCTCTACCCAAGCACGGGAGAGACCGGAACCGACATACTATTTCTTTTTACTACAAATCTCGACTGTCGCTTCAACTTCCCCATCTCTTGGACTGACCATTAACAGCATCCCCTTGTGCTCCGGAGCTCTCTTAAACAACGTGGCATAACTATCGTATTGACGTTCCTCGATCGTGGTCTCTCCGCTTTTGCGATCATATGAACTTTCGAGGGCAATTGAGTCCACGGCCTGTGTGCCATTCGCCCGAGCTTTGCTCGTGACGCGCCAGAAGCGATTCTCCGAATCAAGCCTCCTGCTAGAGGTATCCAGACTGGTATTGGAACACAGCTTCACACCCTTCGACACCTCCACATATTCACCTCTATCTACAAATTGAGTGAAGCCTGACAAGGAAAGCCCAATAACAATTGTAAGAACTAGTAGATACCCAGACATGTGATCCTCCTTTGTCCAGATAGTGTAAAACCATTAGCGCGTGCGGATTAAAATTAATAGACCAGCGTCTACCCATCCTTCAGCTGCAACAATAATGAGATTCTTGGCAACCAAACCGCTGGTTCAAACTTCTCCGTCCTACTTCTTTGGTACTCGCCTAACTTATTTTACTGGCTGTTCAACAACCTCTTTCGACAATGGATCGACAACTTTGGGCTCCGGTATCCTGGTATTCTTAGGATCAATCAGCGCCGTGCCCATGGTTGTATCTCCGGACTTCGCGGCCTCTTCGATAGACTGACGATAGGTTAAGTTTTTTCGGCCTGTATCGTTCGCAAATTCTCCGCTTGACGGATATCCGGGATGCTTCGGCAGCATCGCCGGATTCGCCATGGCAAGCCCGGTCATTCCGATGAACACGAGTCCCGTCATCGTAATTGTAAAGAGTCTCATGATGAACACCTCTCTGTTAAACACCCCACCAACTCCTCGACAGAAGACGATCCCGATCTGTGACCGGGAAGTCGTCTCAAGACTGGTCTATGAGGACACCCTCACCAGACCGTCTGACTGCGTCGGCACTCTGGCATTGAAGCAGCGGAGACTGAGGAATCGATCGCGCTAGGAAGGATGCAGGAAGCGCAAAGGATGGGACAGTCGGCGAAACTGGAACGTCAGAGCTTGAGAAAACATGCCAACATTCCTAACTTTCATGATGTCCAAAAACCAGCGAGTACTTCACCGAGAGCCATATTCTCCCGTCACGTGTTATACTACTCGAGTTTACTATTTATAGTCAAGTCTATTCTTTCCAAATCCACCTCTAACGTGGATATATTAACCATTTTTAGTTAATCTCCATAAGGCAGGTTACTTCTGCCGATCTAGCGAGCCAACCGCATGCGCCGTGCAAGGAGCGTTCTGATCGATGAGATGCGTGGAGCAAGGACACTCTATTTCCTCTTCTCGCAAATCTCCACCGTCGCTTCCACTTGGCCGTCTTTCGGACTGATCATGAAGAGCATCCCTTTGTGCTCCTGGGATCTCTTAAAGAGCATGGCATAGCCCTCATCATATCGACGTTCCTTGATCGTGGTCTCACCGCTTTTGCGGTCGTACAGGACTTCAAGGACAAATGTGGCGACGGTCTGTGTACCATTCGCACGCACCTTACTAGTGACTCGCCAATAGACATTCTCCGGATCAAGCCTCCCTTTCGATTTTTCCAGGATGACGTTAGGGCAAAGCTTCGTGCCTTGGGCCACCTCGACATACTCGCCTTTATCCACGAATTGAGCCGCGCCTGACATAGGAGATCCAATGGCGATTGCAAAAACCAACAGGTAAACGAACATCTGATCTTCCCTCGTGAAAGGGCGTGAAGACATTTGCGTGCGATTCAGACAGACTTAAAGAGAACCGACTCATGTCTCCTACCCGGATCCTACTCTGAGCCGGTCAAGAATCGCTAAGAGAATTCCCTTTCGCTCTTGCAAGCCTTGCCGCATGGCCTGGTTGTCGGTGTGGCCGATCTCGGTACCGAGGTCCGAGATGGCACTCTCGACCGCCCAGGATAATACATCCTGTTCCTGTGGTGCCAGCATCAGCTGCATATGAAGCTCCTTCTTGAACCGCACTCCTTTAGCGGACATTGCCTGAAAAGTAGAAAACCAGTGTCGCGTTCGCCTCATTCGATCAGCAGTAACTCTGACTCTGTCCTCCGCTTAGCACTCCCAGTTCGCCCGGAGCAGATCCTCGTTTTCCTCATAACGACAGTCGAATGTGCCGCGATGTGCGTGATGCAACGCCTCGCCGATGCGCCGCGCAAGATGGGGATCGGTTGTGGTGATCACCACTCCTTCGGGTGCTTCGGTTTGGTCCTCAATCTTGATGATTCGAGCCAGAGGATATTCGGCTTTGAGACGAGCCTCTTCATTGTGGGCGAGCCCAAGCACCTCGTCCCGATGTTTGGCGACAAACTCACCGGTCAGCAGCAGCACTCCGCTCGGCGCACGGTCCCGGATCCGTTCACAGGCAGGACACGTCACCTCGTGACTGTCCGATGGGACAGGGCCCCACACCCACCGCCCTTTGTGATACACCGCCTGGCACTCACGACATACCGACGGCTCCCGAAGTTTGCCCTTAGCTTTGTACCGGTCGTGTTTTCGAGCTCGAACCGATCGATCTTTCTTGTCTCGAGGATGATGTGGCGTCGACATGTTTCTTCACTCCATCGCGTGAGAGATATCCGCCGAGTCCGGCTAGACAGAGATCCCCCACCGTATCGATCCTGATTCAGACAGGCCGGTTTCGTACGTCCTCATTGTCATACCAATCGTCAATCTGCATGTGGAATGCCATTCTGCAACGGATGTGCGACATGCTCAAATCCGTGGAAACCATGAGACGACGAGGAGAGTCCGTGCTCTGCTGTGCGATTGCCTTAATGAGATACTATGGTGTTCTGGGCCAGAGAAAGCCGACCTCCTGTCCCTTAGTGCCTCAATCTAGATCCATAGCGTCAGGACCAATCTTAAACAGCTGACTGACGTGGCTGATTTTGAAGATGACGTACCGTGACAGTCCGAAACAGCCGCTCGCATGGGAGGACATGAATGGCTCCGACATGCTCAATTCGACCATGCCGTGGGTTCTATTTGACCCGTCCCATTTCATCCAGCCTTCCGGATCTCGATCACATGGTCGGCCTCGTTGAGTTCGATGGTAATCGACGTCCCCTCTTTCATCCCAGAGAGTTTGGTTTCTCCGTGTTGTACCGCAAATGTCCGTTCCCCTTCCGGCATCATGAGCTTGATCTCTTTCAAGTCCCCCGATGTATAAGTGAGTTTGCCGGTGACGAGGCGATGTACTCCTTCTTTCCCTTTTGCATGGTGGTCGACCACAACATTATCGCTGCTGACCCAGAGCGTCAGTTTGTCGCCGACCGTGACGTTCTGCGGGGCCGTCTTGGCATTTAAACTGTACCGTCCCCCGGGTGTCTGCACGAACACCTGCCCTGACTTGATCTCCGCCACGACGCCCTGCAGCTTGATCCGGAAACCAGGCTCAATGTGAGGAACAGGGGCGACCGCGAGCTCCAATTCTAACTGGCGATGCACATCGATGACCTCACCCTTGTCGTCCAACTGCACGGTGATCGGGCTACCTTCCGCAAAACTCCCGAACTTCGATCGATTCCGTTTCACGATGAAGTCCTGCTTCCCTTCCGGAGTCCAGAGGGTAATCGCTTCCTGATTCCCAGACGTATAGATCAGATTGCCTCTCACCCAACGGTGATGGGGCCGTGCCTCGCCTTTGGGGTAGGCGTCGATGACCACATTGTTTTCATTCACCCATACGGTAATATCATCGCCGACTTTGGCCCCGGTCAGCGCATCAGACTGGATGGTCATGCTGCCCCAGGACGTGGTGACCATGATGAGACCCGACCGCATCTGGGAGATCACCCCATTTACTTTCGTCGTCGTATCCCGGTCCTCGGCATTCACCTGGGTCGCCATGACAGCGAGGAGACAGACCGCGCCCAGCAAGTACAGCGCAGTACCTGTTCTTATTCTTAAGAATGTGATCATAGGAGGCTCCTTCTTTCGCATATTGAGCGGTCACCTTGCGATCACTCGCAGACACTGTCGAACACCAGCCGTAAAGATAGTTAAACTGATCAGCAGCACCCCATGTGTTCTGATACTCCGATACCAAACACGACGTTCGCGCACAACGTTCGCGTTCGGAGGTGAACCTAGTCTACCCTACGCACGATTCGCGGTCTGATCAAAATTGCTCAGTTTGCGAAGAACACCGGTTCCCCTGTGCCTACGAACGATCCTTCACAGTATCATCCTCCTTACGGCCAACTTTCTGCCATGCCTTACTCTCAGACCTAGCG
>JAICUC010000084.1 GCA_025936075.1 Nitrospira sp.
CGAGCGTCTGGCCGACGATCCCGACAACGAATACGCCATGATCGATTCCACGATCATCCGCGCCCACCAGCACAGTGCCGGGGCAAAAGGGGGGACCGGGCGGCGGAATGTATCGGGCGCTCAAAAGGCGGATTGACCACCAAAATCCATGCCCGGTGCGATGCGCTGGGTAATCCGACGGGGTTTCATCTCACCCCGGGGCAGGCACATAATCTGGAGGGCGCCGATGTCTGGCTGCCCGGCATGACTGCGGACACACTCATTGCCGATAAAGCGTTTGATGCCGATGAGCGGGTCATCGAACCTTTACGAAAAGCAGGAAAGACCATCGTGATCCCGCCAAAATCTACCAGAAAGGTCCCCGGGCCTATGATGAAGACCTGTCCAAGGCGCGGCATCTGATCGAAAACTTCTTTGCAAAGCTCAAGCAGTTCCGCGCCATTGCGAACCGCTACGACAAACGCGCCGCCAACTTCCTCGGTGCCATCCTCGCCGCTTCACTCACGTGGCGTAATTGATGACACGCCCTAGAGGCGATGGGTCTCAGATGCGATTACCGCATTCGTTAAGAATGATGCTCGGCAAAGAACGCTTCAGGTATCTTGTCGAGCAACTCAACCGCCCAGAACCGCACTACTCCAGCCTCGTCGCTGGATAGGTGTTCGCCCTGTGCCAGCATGCTCTGTAGTCGTTCACTCGCTGAAATAAAGCTGGCAATCTCTTTTCTGAAGATGATTTTGTGAGCTTCCCTCGGAGTAAACGCTTGCGCATATTCCTCGCCTTAAATCACGACTTGGTGCGCTTCTGCTTCTTGTGGCAGCGAGCCAGAGTATTGGGGCTCAGGCCATGGTGTGAAGCTGAGACGATTTGGCGGCGAACATCCTCGATCGACGGTGTGGACGAACTTTCCGCCGGATCTTGTAGGCCCAGCACCTCTCAGCGGAATTTCATTTTACCAATAGATCTTCTTCGTCTGGGCGGCGCCTTCATCCACCATGATGGATACGATGCATCCATAGTGTTTCTCCAACTTCAAAACATTACGACCTGCGCAGTACGCAGCAGGTCGGCGTGATGGTTTCTCGCCTCGAGATTTCGGATTGTGATTGCCGATACTCACAAATCCGTCTCTCACGAATCCTTATACGCTGGCTTGGTTACGGTGAAGTTTCGGAACGGTAAATTTTCGTTAATGGCGTGTGTTCTTTGAGATCTGCGGGCTAAGATCCGTGGTAACTTTTAGTCACGAACCAGGGTACGCTAACTTTTGGTGAAATCTCCTGAGGGTAAAATTCCATTGCTTTCATTCGAATTCCTCCCATCCGTTCAGCCGGCTGCCGAAGACCAGCGTGCGTCTGGTCGTGGAAACGACGATGAGGCCGCTGTCGTTATCCACGCCCACGACTCGCTCGTGGACATCTAAGGGCTTCGATGTGAACCCGCCGAGGAGTGGTGTGAATCCGATCAATCGCTCATTGGTGATGAAGACCGCTCCATAGTCGTTGCTGTGGAAACGATTCACTTGTTCTCGCACACCTAACGCTTCTTCGAGCCACAGACCGTTGACGCCGCGAAATCCATACAGATGCCGATCCGTCCTGATGAGGCTGAAGGTGGGGAGGATTTCCCGTTCGAGGACCTTTTCGTTCACGTCCAGTTCTTTCTTGCTCCAGGTCAACGCACGGCTTGAAAACCCTAAGAGCCGACGAGATGTCACCACGATGCCGTTGATCCCACTTGAGCCGGAACTGATCACGACTTCCTTCGCACCCAACGGGAATTCCCTTCGTCCGCTCAGTTGACTCGTCGCGACGGCCATACCCGATTCGAACCATAAAGCGACTTCAGCTTGAGGGCTTTCCGTAGCGACGACTGGTGAAACGATCAACGCCATAAGAAGGTAGGTCGTGCAGAAGAACCGGGCGAAAGAGTGAAAGGGCTCAGTCGCGTTCATATTCCTCAGAATTGATGCGTATCGGTGCCTGAGTTCTCTCTACTGAATGAGCGGCTCAAAAGCACTTAGTGGCCTGTCCCTATCGGGAGAAACGAGATGGCGATGGAGAGCGTGATTAAAATGATGATAATCCACTCCAGCACCTCCATCCGTCTGGTCCCGGCCCGGTCGGACATCTTGCCGTAGATGCTTTCCAGCGTCTGCAACTTGCGAAGGATGCTGGCATCCCACGCCTCCAAATGAAAGCGCTGCGAGACCAGCCGATAGACACGCGCGAGATACTGATCGCCCAGCAGCTTCAAGGTGTTGGTGACGCGCTCGAAGAGCAAGGCGCTGTCGACCTGCAGCTGTGCAATGTGCGTCATGTCCTTTTCATGAGAGCCCGGCAGCGACAGGAGGCGCGGTTTTCGAGACAAGGCTTCGTACCCCTCGTCCAGTGCGCGATCGAGCTGTTCGTCGAGTATTCGCATCTCCAGCAACTCGACGTTGGCGAATTCCAGGACCGCACGGACGTCGTCCATCTCCTTTCCGAACAGGACGGCCGAATGCCAGTCGATGACGGCTGCGTCGTCCTGTCCAAACGAGATTCGGCATGACACGGCGTCGGCCACTTCCTGCTCAGAGAAGGGAGTCCGTTCAGCACGCAGAATCTGAGCCAAGTCGGTCTCGTTGCTTGTCCACAACGGAGGCTTCTCCGGCACGCAGGACTCAATCGAGAAAATAATGTAATCCTCCACCTCTCCTGCAATGGACGGCCGTTCGATTGCAGGACCCAATATTTGAATCCACTGTTCGACGCGAGTGCGCGACTCCGTCAGTAGTCGTTCATTTTCGTAGAGCGCCTCGCTGAGTTCCAGCAGCCGGTTGAATGGTCCGTCGAGGGGGAAGCGATAGGTGATTGTCACCGCTCCGAAGTCATACACCATGACTTCAACCGTGGAGCTCACCTGATACTGATGAATGTCGAAGACTCTTTCTTCCTGCACATGCCGCAGTGGAGCCGGCCGATACTCGAAGTACTGCGGCGCTCTGGTCTTGTGGCGCAGCCGCCCCCGTTCGGTTCCGGCGAGAATTCGCCGCTCCGCATCGGTCAAGTTGATGGACTGCCCGATATCATAGGCGAAAAGAGCGAAGCAGGCTCCTTTGGTGATGGTGGCATGTCTCGGCATGTCAATTTCTTGCACGCCAACATTGTAACAGTTTCCCAGCCCGTCTCTAGTTTGCATGCCTGCTGACCGGCAAGAGCGCGCTCCGTACCGGAAGTTGTGACGCTTCGAATCCCTATATCTGAGAAACATAAGACGGGAATCAAACAAGGTATGGTCATGGAGCGACTGATTCAAATGGGCGGTTCATTCAATCGAACGGTATACAGGTAGTGGTACAGACCCTTACGGTCCAGAAGTTGGGTGTGTGTGCCTTCCTCGACCAATTCCCCCTTATCCAGGACCAGAATTCTGTCGGCATGCTGAATGGTCGACAGTCGGTGCGCGACGACGAAGGTCGTGCGACCGTCCATGAGGCGTTGAAGGGCTTCCTGAACCAGCCGTTCCGATTCGGTATCCAGCGAGGAGGTCGCTTCATCCAGTAACAGAATGCGAGGATTCTTCAAGATCGCCCGAGCGATCGCGATTCGTTGGCGTTGTCCACCGGAGAGGTTGACTCCCTTCTCGCCCACCAGGGTTTGATACCCGCCCGGCAAGCTCGTGATGAAGTCATGAGCATGAGCAGCTTTGCTTGCTTCCAATATCTTGGCTTCATCCGCTGCCATATTGCCGTAGCGGATGTTGTCGAGGATGGTACCGCCGAAGAGGATCGTTTCTTGTGGGACGAGAGCAACATGTCGGTACCAACTCTCAACGGTGACATGGCGCAAATCTTTGCCGTCGATCGTGATGCGACCTTCCGTTGGGTCGTAAAAGCGGTGAAGCAGATTGATCACGGTGGTCTTGCCTGCACCGGTAGGTCCAACCAAGGCGACGAGTTCGCCGGCTTTCGCTTCAAATGAGAGATTCGATAACACCGGGTGTCGAGGATCGTAGCCAAAGCCGATTCCCTCGGCCCGGACATGGCCTTCAACTATGGAGAGACTCTGTGCCTTGGGTTGATCCGCAAATTCCGGCCGTGCATCGAGAATCTCAAAGACGCGTTGCATGGCACCTTGCGCTTCTTTGAGCTGCGTAAAGATGCGCGCTCCTGAGCTGAATGGACCGATAAGGATGCCGGCAAAGAGGACGAAGGCGAAAAGCTCACCCGGTGTGACGCTTCCTTCGATGACCTGCCGACCGCCGTACCACAGTACCGCTGCTGCTGCGCAGAATGTGACCAGGCTGATCACCGGAATGAACACGGCCATGATGCCTGCCCGATGCAGGGTGAGACGAAGGGTGTCGTTCACCTGGGCGGCGAAACGGATCTCTTCCCGTTGCGTTTGCACGAAGGATTTGACGATGCGAATGCCGGAAATCACTTCCTCGACGAGGGTGCTGAGTGTGGCGGTGTGGTCCTGAATTGAGGTGGAAAGCGACTTTAGCCTGCGGCCGAAGAGTTTGGCCACGAACACGAGCAACGGAAGCAGGATCAGGATCAGTAGACAGAGGCGCCAATTCATCATGAGGAGAAAAGTGATGCCTCCAATGAAGGTCACGAGTTGTTTGACACTGTCGATGGGGGTTTCTGTGACAATGGATTGAATGACTGTGACGTCGTTCATCACTCGCGATAGCAACTCCCCGGTTCGTCGCCGGGCGAAAAAACTGACCGTCAATGTCTGCAGATGGGCGAAGAGATGTTTGCGGAAGTCGGCGACAATGTGCTGAGAAACCCACGCAGTCAGGTAGCTATGGCACATTGAACACAAACCCTGCAAGATCACCAGGCCAAGGAACAGGCCGATCGACCGAGTCATCTGGCCGGCGTCGTGTTGAATAGTGACGATATCCCAGAGGGTACCGGCCAGCCGGACCAAGGCCAGATTAATGAGCGCAACCGCGCTCACCAAGAGTCCGGCCAGCATCAAACGCGTCAGATAAGGGCGGACGAACGGGAGGAATCGTTTGAAGATCAACATGGTGGTTGGGTGGTGAAACTGGGCACAAATCGTGTTCCGGCTTACGTGGACGCTGAAGAATACGCTGACGGGGGTAGAGACGAAAGACTAGAGTTGAGCGATCGACTCGATCAGATTCTTATTGATCGCAACGAAATCCGACCGGTCCTTGTCGTCGATCACGACGTCGGTCAGGCTGATGAAGAGACGTGCTTCTTCGTTGATTGCATCGGAGACACGATTCCGCATCGGAGGGACCAGGAAGTCTCCCACGTAGGTAGAGTTGACCGTCCGTACGCGGATGCGGACTTTCTTTCCCTCGGCCACGGTTCTCTCCTCCCGCCACGCCGGTTGAGCTTAACTTTTTCGGCGAAGAAATTTTTGGCGTTGACGCAGCTTTTTGTACTTGTGCTTACGCATTTTCTTTCGTCGTTTCTTCAGGACGCTTGACATGTGCTGTATCTCCAAAGAGGGCCGAGTCTAGAGGCTTTCCGATGAAAATGCAAGTTCACGGCGCCTTTTCTCCTTATGCTATACTGCACCGCCATGTTCTTCCGGAGGATTGGTTTTTCACAACCCTCATCCATCGTGTGGCTCATCGTGCTCGCCTTGGCGGTAGGTGGGTGTCCGTCGAAGACCATCCGATATCCGGCCGAGCACGAGCGACTCCTTCGCATCGATCAGGCATTGGAATCCTTGCGGAGCGCGTATGAGCGAAAGGATCGGTCCGGGTTCCACGCCATGCTGTTGCCGCTGGACCAGCTGGACGAACTGAAATGGCAGGTCGACACGGACTTCGAAGTCTTTTCCGCCATCTCCCTCGAGTTCAAGATTGAACGGGTCGTAATCGAAAAAGACGATATCGACGTCTTCATCCATTGGCAAGGGACGTGGAAAAGAGATGATAATGACATGGGTATCCGGCAGCGTGGCCACGCACGGTTGCAATGGGTCGGTACGCAATCGATTCTCTTGCATAGCGCCCAGGGGGATTTACCCTTCGGAATGAAAACGAAACAGATGTTGTCGGAACCTTCCTCACCGTCGCCCCAACCACGATAACGAATGCCGCGGAGTATGCAGGGATCAGACTTTCTTGTCATCGGTAGTGGAGTCGCCGGACTACGAGCCGCCTTGGAACTCTGCCGAGTGGGTCGGGTGATCATTCTCACCAAGGGCCATCCTTTACAAAGCAATTCTATTTTCGCACAAGGAGGGGTAGCCGTGGCCTTGAGCGAGGAAGATGATGTCGCCATCCATTTGACGGATACCCTCAAGGCCGGACACGGTCTGTGTCGTCGTGAAGCGGTGCGCGTGTTGGTTGAGGAAGGACCGGATCGCATTCAAGAGCTCATCCGTTGGGGCGCGAAGTTCGACAAGGCCGGCGGGAAGTTCGCCTTTGCTCGTGAAGCGGCTCACAGCCGCAGCCGGATCCTTCGTGCAAGAGGCGATGCGACAGGAAACGAAATGGTGAGGGTTTTGATGGCGCAGGCCGCCCGACAAAAGCGGATAGTCAGGCTGGATTACCATTTCACCGTCGATCTTGTGGTTGAGGAAGGCCGATGTTGCGGAGCGGTGGTGCTCGATGAGCGTTCAGGAGAACATTTCATCATACCCGCAAAGGCCGTCGTCCTATCGACAGGGGGAGCAGGACAGATTTTTGCTCGTACCACCAATCCGCCCAATGCGACCGGCGACGGCATGGCCATGGCATTTCGCGCAGGGGCTGAACTCCAGGACATGGAATTCGTCCAGTTTCACCCGACGTCGCTGTATCTGCCGTCGAGCCCGCCTTTTTTGTTGTCGGAAGCCATGCGGGGAGAAGGAGGTCAACTGCGCAACAACAGGGGAGAGACGTTCATGCAACGGCATCATTCCCTCGGCGCCTTGGCTCCACGGGATATCGTTGCGCGGGCTATCTGGGCGGAAATGGCGACGACGCGTTCGCGGCATGTCTATCTTGATGTGACGCACTTGGGATCGAGTTTTGTCAAACGTCGATTTCCGACCATCTATGCGACCTGTCTCCGCCATGATATCGATATCACGGAAGAATGGATCCCGGTCTCCCCGAGCGCCCATTACATGATGGGAGGGGTGGCGACTGACATCAACGGGGCCACGACATTGCCTGGTCTTTTTGCGGCGGGCGAGGTGGCTTGCAGCGGCGTGCACGGGGCCAACCGGCTGGCCAGCAATTCATTGCTGGAAGGATTGGTATTTGGGATGCGGGCCGGCGTTGGCGCTGTCGCGTGGGCCTCTCGTCGTTCGATGCCTGATTTGACTCATCAAGCGGAGCGCTTGGCGCGCCGTCGATTAGAACGATTGGAAGATGCCGAAAAGGTACGCAGCTCTCTTCGACGGACCATGTGGGGACAAGTGGGACTCGTTCGTTCTCGGGAATCGCTCGTTCGCGCCACCGCTCAGCTTGCTCGATGGAAACG
This sequence comes from Nitrospira sp., assembly GCA_025936075.1. GTDB lineage: Bacteria > Nitrospirota > Nitrospiria > Nitrospirales > Nitrospiraceae > Nitrospira_D. The sequence continues at coordinate 7,448 of JAICUC010000084.1, forward strand.
GATGGTGTCGGAATCCTTTGCGGGGAGAGCCGACCTAGAGGTCAAAAACATGGTGCAAGTGGCTCATTGCGTGGCGGAAGCTGCGCTCTGGAGAGAAAACAGTGTCGGTGCCCATTACAGATCCGATTTCCCAGGATCCAAACGGCCGGGTTGGAAACAGCATAGTCAAGTGTGTTCGGGAGTCCGAACTACTGGGGGGGGTGAATCGAAGACGCAGAGGCAGGTCGTGGCATTGCGGACTCAGAGGACGGGATGACATGACCGGTTACGGCAAGATCACGAGCGAGAAAAAGCCGATAATACCGTAAGACCTTGCGGACATATTGACGGGTTTCGTCGATCGGCGGAAGAGTTCGGTAACGATCGACGACACGTTCTCCAGCGTTATAGGCAGCGAGTGCCAGCGGAAGGTTGCCTCGGAATCGGTCGAGCAACTGGCGTAAGTACTTCGTTCCTCCTCCGATATTGTCCTCGGGATCGTAGAGGTCCCGGACGTCCAATTTCATTGCGGTTTGCGGCATCAATTGCATCAATCCGACGGCTCCCGCTCGTGATACCGCACGAGGGTCAAAATCCGATTCGGCCTTGATGATGGCGCGGATAAGCGCAGGGTGGAGTTGATGTTGGCGTGAGAATCGGCGGATCACTGGTTCCAACTCTTCTTCCGAGAGAACGGGATGCAGCCGATTCGGGTGGAGGTCAATCCGACGGTACCGCGTGTCAGAGGGAACGTTGGTGAGCGATATTGTCCCTTTGGCATCGATATATTGGTAAATCTCTGCCTGACTATCGCTTGGAACAGTCAGCAGGACGCTGCCGCTCAATGCGACGAGGATGGCCATGCCGGGCCGGCTGATTGAGCGATGCAATTTATTCAGTTTCGGCATGGTCAAACGATAGCAGTCTGGCACTGCCTGTCAAGGAAATGCAGTTCCTCTGCCTTGGGGAAGAGATCTGTAGAGATTGAGGGAAACAGGAAGATGAAATTATCGACGCGGAAGGCTGTCCTAAAATCGGCCTCGCATCGCTATGAATTGCTCTTTTAACTTCAGGGTAAACGGACCCGGTTTTCCATCGCCGACCGGTCGACGATCAACGGAAGTCACCGGCATGATTTCCATGCTGGTGTTCGTCAGAAAACATTCGTCGGCCCGGTACAACTGGTCGACGGTATAGCGGCCTTCTTCGATGTGCATGTTGAGTTCCCCGGCCAACCGAATCACGAGGCTTCTGGTGATGCCGTCCAGTAAGCCGCATTCCAGGGCAGGCGTTCGCAGCTTGCCGTCCATCACAAAGAATACATTGCTGATGGTGCATTCGGTCAGATGCTGTTCCCAATTGAGCAGGATACTGTCGAATGCGCCTGCTGCAATCGCTTCGCGTTTAGCCTGAATATTGTTCAAGAAGTTTGTGGTTTTAATCCGTGGGGACAAGGCGTTCGGTAAATTCCGCCTCGTGGAAGCCACGATCACGTCGACGCCCGTTCCATAGAGATGGGATGCCGGAGGCACAAGAGGTTTGGCCATCACGACGACGGTGGGCGAAGAACAGAGTGCTGGGTCAAGTCCGATATCTCCGGCTCCTCGGGAAACCGTGATCCTGAGATAGGCATCCCGCAGATCAGTCCCAACGTCGTTGCGTATCATCGCCTCAAACAGAATATTCCCCCAGTTTTTCATCGGAATCGGGATCGTAAGGCCGATTTCCTCCGCGGAATGGAACAGCCGCGATATATGTTCGTCTTGCATGAAGATGCGGGGACCGTACGAGCGAATCGTTTCATAAACTCCATCGCCATAGAGAAATCCATGGTCGAAGACAGAGACCACCGCCTCTTTGTCTGTGACGAACTTATTATTCAGGTATATCCACATGGGCTATGAAAAGGCGCTCAAGAAAGCTTGGGCCTTATGGATCGTTTCCTCATATTCGCGCGCCGGGTCTGAATCGGCCACAATTCCTGCTCCGACCTGGAGATAGCCAGCGGCGTTCCTCATAACCAATGTGCGTATCAGGATATTGAAGTCGAGATCTCCGCTCCAGCTGAGATAGCCCATTGAGCCGGTGTACGGACCGCGGCGTACGGGCTCCAACTCCTCGATAATCTCCATGCAGCGGATCTTGGGTACGCCGGTAATCGTTCCACCAGGGAACATGGCTTTCAGAAGGTCGAAACCAGTCGCGTGATCCTTGAGAGAACCGGCCACATGCGAGACCAGATGATTGACATGAGAGTATTGCTCAACGGTCATCAATTCATCCACATGGACGCTTCCGAAACGGCAGACTCGACCGAGGTCGTTCCGCTCAAGGTCGACCAACATGACATGTTCCGCACGTTCCTTTTCATTAGTGAGTAATTCCTCGATCAGCCGTCGATCATCGAAAGCGCTTCCTCCGCGAGGTCTGGTTCCCGCGATCGGCCTCGTGTCGGCTCGACGCCCTTCCAGCCGAACCAGTCGTTCGGGTGAGGAACTGATGAGGCGAACTGTGTCGAACCGGAGTACTCCTGAGAAGGGGGAAGGGTTTAATGCGCGCAAACGACTATAGGCAGACAGATCGGTTTGAAGGTTCTCTAGAGAGGAGAACGTTTCACAGGTCACATGAAAGCGGTGAGAAAGATTGGCTTGATAGATATCACCGGCTGCAATGTACTCCTGGCAACGGCTCACGTTCTGACTATAAACCGCGTGTTCCTGTTCCGGTGTAAACGTCAGGCGACCGAGATTGGCCCAATGCGTGTCGATCCTGTCAGGCTTTGTCAATCTGGCTTCGAATTCGGCCAGGCGATCCCTTCCTTCGCGAAACAGCTTTTCCCGAGGTTCACCCAAAAATCGTTCAAGCGGTGGACAGAACATGAGCACCAGACGGTTCAACTCGTGATCGATTGCCGCGACGAGATCGAAAAATCCGAATTCCAGATCAGGCGTGGCAAGGTCATCACAAGCCAAGGACGGCAACTTCTCGAACTGGCGTGCGAGATCATAACTCAAGTAGCCAACGGCGCCCCCGAAAAACGGTGGAACATCGGAAGGACGAACGATCCGCTGGTGGCTCACAAGGTGAGCCAAGTGTTGAAACGGAGATGCGCCTGTGTTCATGCGGCCTTCAATCGATCGGCACACAAACGTATCCCCCTTCCCATACAACGTTTGATAGGGATCGACGCCAAAATACGAATACCGCCCCATGGCACCCTCGCCCTTGCCGCTCTCAAACAGAAACGAGGGATGCCGAGCTGAGGCGATCTTCGCGTACAGTTCAAACGGGCTTGCAGAAGGAGAGGGGCGTGTCAGGATAAGAGGCGAAGGGGCACCATGCAAAAACGGAATGGATGAGGGTAACATAGTCCGCACATTCCAACGCGAAAGCACGATCACTATACCGCAGCGGTTTCTGTGGGCATAGACCTCTAACCGCTTGACATTCCAAGCATGGTTTTGCTTAAATTGCGAACCCCATCAGGGGCAGAGTTCTGCTCACGTGCTCTCGCCTTCCGTGGGTTTGGGATGCCCCCTCCACAAGATCCCTTATACGCGGGGCTCGGTCAGGCCGTTCGAATCGGAACGGAACTGCTGGCTGCGTTAATCGTCGGAGGTGGGCTTGGATGGATTGTCGATACATATCTTCTCGGGACAACTCCATGGGGACTCGTCATGGGGTTGGTCTTCGGTTTGGCTGCAGGTATGAGGAACGCGTATCGATCTGCACAGCGGTGGCAAGGCTCGTCGGACAACGCGAATAAGCAGGAATAGTCATGGAAGAAAGTCCCCTCCATCAGTTCGAACTTCATAACTGGATCCCGATCTCGTTCGGCGGATTGGATATTTCCATCAATAAAGCCGTCGTTTTCATGTGGATTGTTATCGCCCTCGCGTCGGTGATCATGGTGAAGGCAGGATCGTCGCGCAAGCTCGTGCCTGGCAAGTTGCAAAGTCTTGCGGAGATGATGGTGGATTTCATCCGCAACATGATCCTCGATACGATGGGGAAGGATGGAATGCGGTTTTTCCCTTTTGTCGCCACTCTCTTCTTGTTTATTCTTTTCTCCAATTATATTGGGCTGATTCCCGGTACCTACACAGTGACGAGTCAGATTATTGTGACGGCTGCGTTCTCTTTCTTGGTGTACGGGATTAGCTTGGTTATTGGATTCTGGTTACATGGGATAAAGTTTTTGGGCATTCTCGTTCCGCCTGGGACTCCCGGATGGCTGGTGCCGTTGATGATTCCGATCGAGATCATCAGTCAGTTGGC
>JAICUC010000361.1 GCA_025936075.1 Nitrospira sp.
ACATCAGAGCCTGTCCCTCGTCGTTCGTCGTTCGTGCAGCGCAATGGGAAAGAATGGATTCGGCACTCTGGGATTGCCTACGGGGGACGCTTCACGCTTCACGAGAGACGGCTTCTTTACCATTTCAACAGGTTGAACTCCTCCACGTTAATCGTGGATCTGGACCGATGCAGAGCGATGATGATCGCGAGTCCGACGGCAACCTCCGCAGCGGCCACCGTGAGAGCAAAAAAGACGAACACTTGGCCGCCGAGATCCTGAAGGTGGTCGGAAAAGGCGACGAAGTTTATATTGGTCGCGTTCAGCATCAGTTCCACCGACAGTAGAATGGCAATGATATTGCGCCGAATGAGCACGCCCACCACGCCTGTCAGGAAGACAATGGCGCTCAAGATGAGATAGTAGGAAATAGGGATGGTCATTCGTCAACCGCCGTTTGTGTCATGCGTTATGCATCACTTTCGCCGATGTCTCGTTTCGCGAGGACGATGGCTCCGATCATGGCCACCAGGAGAACCAACGAAGCCACTTCGAAGGGGAATAAGTAGGTTGAAAAAAGCGTCTGACCGATGGCCAACGTATTGTCGGTGACGACGGCATCCTGCGGTTCGGCGTTGCGGCTCGAAACCATCGTTCCCGCTCCGCCGACGAGCAGCACGACGGCTTCGATCACCAACGGCACACAGACGATTGCGGCGATCCGCCATTGGCTGTGATAACGGTCGTCTTGCTTGACATTGAGCAACATGACGACGAACAGATACAGCACGAGAATGGCCCCGCAATAGACGATAATCTGCACGGCTGCCAGGAATTCGGCATGAAGCGTGATGAAGAGCCCCGCGACGTGGAAAAACATGACGAGTAAGGAAAGCGCGCTGTAGACGGGGTTTCTCAGCGCGACCACCAGTATGGAAGTCATGGCGATCATCCCGGCGAAATATCCAAAAAACAGCTGCGACATGAGACGGTTCCTGGGTCAGCGAGCGATCAGGGCCAGACTAACGCAACGGTGTTGCAGGCATCGTTCGTCCGATGAGTAATCTTTGAGAATCAGTCCGGTTTGGGCGGCACGTGCTTGAATGCCACATTGAAAAACGCGACGTTCGGATGTTGCAGTTCCAGGCGTTTCTCACGGACAGGAAATGAGCGGTCGCCGATTGCGAGCAATTGTTGCTTATTCAGGTGGAGCTGGCGCTTGTCGTATACCGCCCACTCGAATTCTCTCGTCATGCCCAGTGCATCGACAGGACAAGCATCCACACACATTCCACAGAACAAGCAACGGGTCATGTCCATGTAATATTCTTTCGAGTAACGCTTCGTCGGTTCACCCGGCACTTCGGCGCTGACGACCCGGATGACGCGCGACGGACAGGCTGCTTCACAGAGATCGCATCCCACACACTTCTCGGTTCCATCGTCGTATCGGAGCAGCGCAAGCATGCCCCGATAATTATCCGGCAGTGTGCGTTTTTCATGAGGGTATTGCAAGGTCACAGGACGGTAATGGAGCAGATGCGATAAGGTCGCCTTCATGCCGACGAGAATCTCGTAGAATGTAATCGTTTTGAACCATTCGTACAGGTTCACACGTTTGGTGGTCGCCGTAGATGCCATATGAATCTCGCCCGCTACTTCATCTGTTGGTAGAAAAATACCGCAAGGGACGTCACGACGATGTTACCCAATGCAATGGGGAGCATCACCTTCCAACCGAACCTCATCAGTTGGTCGTATCGCAGCCTCGGCAACGTGGCCCGAAGCCAGAAAAAGAGAAACAAGAACGAGTATGTCTTGACCGCAAACCACATCGTATTCTCGACCCAGGCCACGGACGGCAAACCGATGAGCGCCATAATCGTTCCGGGGTACGGTGCGTTCCATCCGCCGAGAAACAGCGCGGCGGCTACACAGGACACTAACACCATGTTGGCGTACTCGGCGAGGAAGAAGAATGCGAATCTGAGGCCGCTGTATTCGGTGAAGAAGCCGGCGACGAGCTCGCTCTCCGCCTCCGGCAGATCGAAGGGGACTCGGTTGGTTTCAGCCACCGATGAGATCACGTAGACGACAAAGGCAAAAATTTGCGGGGCCGGTAACGCGAAGAGATACCAATTCCAAAAGCCTCCGGTCTGAGCCTCGGTGATTTTCACCAGGCTGAGTGAACCGGCCAGAATCAACACCCCGACAATGGACAATCCGACATTGAGCTCGTAACTGATGATCTGTGCCGCCGATCGTAGACCGCCGAGCAGCGAGTATTTGCTGTTGGAAGCCCATCCTCCCAGGATGATGCCGTACGCTCCGAGCGAGGCGAACGCTAAGATATAGAGAATGCCGATATTGATGTCGCTGATCACAAACGGTCTCACGGTGATACCGTCGACCTCAAATGTCTGGTTGGGACCCCAGGGAATCACGGCAAATCCGATGAACGCGGGAATTAAACAAAGAATCGGCGCAACGGTGAACAGGAACTTGTTGGCGCCGGCGGGAATAATGTCTTCCTTGAAGAAGAGCTTGATGGCGTCCGCAAACGGCTGGAGAATGCCGTAGGGCCCCACTTCCATGGGACCCATGCGGTCCTGCATCCAGCCCAGGACTTTTCGTTCTGCAAGGGTGAGAATGAGTACCGTGACGACCACGACGCCCATGACCGCGGCGATCTGGGTCAGGGAGATGGCGAGACGTAATCCGAATTCAGTCACAATTGGACTCCTCGATTAGCGCATCAACGATGAAGAGAATCATCATGCCACTTTCATGATGGACACCGTCGCCGTCCGGAACGCCGGCACGTGGGTGATCGGATCGATGACGCATTCAAATAGTCGGACGGCGGCTTGACCAAAGTGATATGGGAACCATGCCGTTCCTTGTGGGACCCGCTCCATGATCTTCACCTCGGTCGTCATTTCCCCGGATGTGCTGGAGAGGCGGACCCGATCTCCATCCGACAAGGCAAAGCGCGCGGCGTCAAGCGGACTGATACGGAGCCGGCCGCTTCCTTCGACCTGTAACAGCCCTTTCGATCGTGTGGATAATTTCCCGGAATGGAACAGGCTCTGTGCCAATTCCAACCGCACGGTTCCATCCGGTCTTGACGTTCGTGGGATAGGTTGGTACCTGGCCGCGAGATCACGCTGATAGCCGGCGAGTAAATAGCGGTCCACAGCCGAGCGATCAACTTTAGGCGGCAACGGTGCGGGCCCCAGCGAACCATAGCCGGGAATGAGGCTCCGAATTTCCTTGAGGATCTCTTTGCTTTCCGCGTACTCCATCGGCGAGTCCAATAAGATAGAAAGCGCGGAAAAGACTTCCCAATCGGGGCGGCTTTCTCCGACGGGTTCGATTGCCGGACGAACGGCCTGAACATGTCCCTCGGTATTGGTAAACGTCCCGTGTTTTTCCAGAGATGAAGCGGCCGGCAACACGACGTGGGCCAAGGCGGCCGTCTCCGTTAAAAACAGCTCCTGGCACACCAAGAG
>JAICUC010000417.1 GCA_025936075.1 Nitrospira sp.
AAGCGACGCCGTCGCCACCACCACGCGGGTCTTACCGGACTTCAGCCGTTCCTCCGCCGACAACCGAATCTGCCGTGACAGGCTGCCGTGATGGGCCGCTACCGCGTCAGGTCCGAGCTCCGAGAGCCGTTCTTCAAGATAGTGAGAAACCCGCTCCGCCAAGCGCCTGGTGTTGACGAATACCAGGGTCGTGCGATGTTGCCGCACCAGCTCAGCCACACGGTCATAGATGTCCGCCCAGATGGCATTCGTCGCGATGGCGCTCAACTCATCCTTCGGTACTTCAACCGCAAGATCCATCCGCCGCTTGTGGCCCACATCGATGATCGTCGGTGTCGAACGGTCGCCGACCAGAAATTGCGCGACCGTTTCTATGGGGCGCTGCGTGGCTGAAAGGCCGATCCGTTGCGGCTTCGTCAGCGTGAGGGCTTCGAGCCGTTCCAACGACAGCGCCACATGAGCCCCTCGTTTATTCGGCGCAAGCGCGTGGATTTCATCGACAATGATCGTCCGTACGGTTTGCAACAGACGTCGGCTCTTGTCGGCCGTCAGCAGAATGAAGAGCGACTCCGGTGTCGTCACGAGGATATGGGGCGGTCGCTTGAGCATCTGCTGCCGGTCGGCCATCGGTGTGTCGCCCGTCCGGACCAGGACGCGCAGTTCGGGCATCAACAGGCCGTTCTGCAACGCCATCTGCCCGATTTCTGTCAGCGGTTTCTGAAGATTCTTTTGGATGTCATTGCTCAGCGCCTTGAGCGGTGAGACATACAAGACCTGCGTGTGGTCGTCGAGTTCACGATTGAGTGCCTGTTTAAAGAGCTGATCGATGCAGGAAAGAAAGGCCGCGAGGGTCTTGCCTGATCCGGTCGGCGCCGCGATCAGCGCATCCGCTCCTGACTGGATCGCAGGCCACGCTTGGATTTGAACGTCGGTCGGCTGACCGACACGTGAAGAAAACCATTCGGAGATCGTGGGATGAAACCGGGCGAGCGGCATCGGCGGCATCTTAACATGCGTGAACAGTCCATGCATGGTCGCCGCATAAGCCCTGATCTCACGTAGGACCAACTGTCGGCCGGTGAGTTCGTATTTCAAGGGATCTTACTAATGGAACTCTAGAAGTGTTGTGGTACGTTATGAATAAAATTTGTGTACGAAAGGTTTGGCCATGTGGTTTCTCCTTATCGTCTTGCTTGCATCACCTCCCGGCATCGATCGTGTGACCGTGTTGAACACGTTTGTAACGTATGAAGATTGTCAGCCGGAACGGAATCGCATCGGGTTTGAAATGGCGGAAAGTTATCCCTATGACAATGACTTTCGCATCGTGTGCGAATTTCGAGGGACGAAGCCCTTCTTGCAGCCGGCTCACCATGAGGAGCCTAAAGTGAGGAGTCCCTTCGCCGTGATTCCCGGCATCAACTCGGTATTGACCCGACTTGACTTCGTACGCGCGCAAATCAGCCGGTTCCCAACGAAGAGCACCTGTGGCATTATGACAATCGTATGCACCTCTCCATCGTCATCCCGGCGTTCAACGAAGCCCGTCTGATTGAACGTTCTCTGCAATCCGTTGCGGTATCGATCGCTGCCAACCAGACATCAGGTTTCACCTCCGAGATCATTGTGGTCGACAATAACTCAACCGATAACACGGCGGAGCTGGCGAGACAGGCCGGTGCAAGAGTCGTTTTTGAATCGATCAATCAAATCGGTCGAGCACGCAACACCGGCGCAGCCCATGCCGCAGGCGATTGGTTGCTGTTCCTCGATGCGGATAGTCTGTTGAGCCCCGAGCTGCTGGCGGATATTGTACGAGTGATCGAGTCAGGCCAATACGTGGGTTGCGGCAGTACACTGCGTATGGATAGGCTGCCTTGGTGGGCCGACTTGACGCTCCGTTTCTGGACCGGCGTCTCGATTCTCTTTCGTTGGGCGGCCGGGGCGCTGATCGTATGTCGCCGTGATGCGTTTCAGGCTGTCGGCGGGTTCGATCAAGACCTCTATGCCTTAGACGAAATTCGGCTCAGCAAACAGTTGAAGCGCTGGGGACGCCGGCGAGGTCTTCAGTTCACGATATTGACCGGCCATCCCCTTGAGACATCATCGCGTAAAGTCTCTCTCTATTCAGGCCGAGAGATTGCCGCCCAGATCTTCCGAATCTTTGTCCTTCCGAAAAGGACGTTGCAGAATAAGAAGCACCTCTCCGTGTGGTATGACGGGCGACGTTGACTGGACCGGTTCTGTGATCTGAATTGTTCCACGCTTCATCTCCAGTTGTGCGGCCCTCCCTACAGGGACTTGTCCCAGCAGCTCCAGGGCGGCATGGTTCTATCCGGCAGGCCGATGCCGTACGCGGATGACAGATCACACGAGGGTTCCTTTGCGTTCAACATGAGCGGCACAGCCTCGCATGCCCCCAAGTGGCGTTTCGTAGCTGAAGCGCTCCGATGGAGCAGCACGAATTCGCAGCGGTTCGATGGCGGCGAGTACCTCGCTCCAAAAATCTGAGGCAGCCGGGCCAACAGCACGTTGAGGGAGCAAGAAGAT
>JAICUC010000312.1 GCA_025936075.1 Nitrospira sp.
AAGGCGCGCTCATCCACTGTCCGGCAGAATCCATCGACTTTCGATATCGCCGGGCGACATTGCCGCCTGGTGTGGTGGTCGGAGTATGGTTGCAGCTGAGGGCAGGAGTGCGGTCGGACATTGGACAGATCGTGAAAGACTATCTCCATTACCGCCGTAATACGCAGCCGCTCACGCTACCGAGCGCCGGCTGTGTATTCAAGAATCCGCTGAATGATTCGGCCGGGCGCCTCGTCGAGGCGGCAGGGCTCAAAGGAACATCGGTCGGTGATGCACAGGTTTCGACCAAGCATGCCAATTTTATCGTGAATCAAGGGCATGCTAGTGCCGCCGACGTGCTCTCGCTGATCAAAAAAGTGCGCGCTCGAATTGCCAGAAAGATGGGGATTAAATTGGAGTTGGAATTGAAAATCGTGGGTGAAGCGTAGCGAAAGGAAATAGTCATGACGATGGGCCGGCTGACAAACGTTCGGATCGGCGTGCTCATGGGAGGACGATCTTCGGAAAGGGATATTTCGCTGAAGACTGGTCGGGCTGTCTATCAGGCCTTGATCCGTCGAGGGTACGACGCGGTGGCTATCGACATCACCGATCGTCTGCCTCGAGATCTGGAGGATCAGAAAGTCGCCATTGCCTTTCTCTCGTTGCATGGACCGGGCGGTGAAGACGGAGCCGTTCAAGGATTTCTCGAGACAATGGGTATTCCCTACACCGGCTCAGGTATACGCGCGAGTGCCGTCGGAATGCATAAGGCGGCCACCAAAATGCTACTGGCCGCACATGGTATTCCGCTCCCTACCGGAACTGTTGTGCGGGAATGCGACAGGCCGTCGTTGGCGAAGGTTTTAAGGCAGACAAAACTACGATTACCGATTGTTGTCAAACCCGTTTCACAGGGGTCCACGATCGGGGTGACAATCATACGCCATAGCCGCCAATGGAAAGAGGCGCTCACCCTTGCGCATCGCTATGATCCGGAGGCGATGGTGGAGAGTTATATTCCCGGCCATGAAGCCACCGTTTCAATTCTGGGTACCGCGGCAGAAGGCCCAAAAGTACTGCCGGCCATCGAGATCGTGGCGTCCGATGGTTTTTACGACTTCGCATCAAAATATCAGAAGGGCAGGACACGGTATCTCTGTCCCGCTCCGCTGCCTCCCAAAGTGGTTCACCACATCAGTGAGTTGGCAAGGCGAACTTATGAGGTGTTGGGATGCGAGGGAGCCGCTCGCGTGGATTTTCGTATCACTCCGAGAGGTCGCCCCTATGTTCTGGAAATCAATACAGTGCCCGGCATGACAGAAACGAGTCTTTTGCCTATGGCCGCAGCTCATGTGGGAATTGCCTATGACGACCTCGTTGAACAGATTCTGCAGTCGGCGCTCGATCGTGCGAGCCGCCTCGCGCGGGTTGTCCCAACGGAGTGAGTGTGATGCGATTTCTGGGGAAAAAGCGGCGACCGCCCCCAGCCGGGCCACGAAAAAATCAGTGGAAGGATCCACAAGGAGAGAGAGCGGCGAAGAACGCCATCCGGACAAAAACAGCCAGACGAAAGGCTCTTGCTCGATGGATCGGCGTGATGACCGGTATGGCGTTCGTGGCATGGCTCATCGTGATGGGTGTGAAATATTCCGGCCCTGCGCTCCAAATGTTGCTGGAGATCAAGATCATCACGGTCGAAGGAGTCCACCACATCGATAAGCAAAAAGTGCTCGATCTAGCAAAGGTGAAACCCGGTACCGCACTCCACCATATCGCCACGAGAGTGATGAAGGACCAGCTGGAATCCCATCCGTGGATCAAAGAGGCCGAAGTGACCCGTGTGCCGTTTCATGAGTTACGCATATCCCTCGTCGAACGAATACCTGCCGCTATCATCCGTACCGATTCCCAAAACTTTCTGACTGATGCGGAGGGGCATGTGCTTACCAGGCTTGGTCAGACTGATGATAACGCCTTGCCTCTCGTGACGGGAATCGATTCCAAAGGTCTGTTGGAAGGGACTGAATCGGTGAGGAAGGTCATTGCATCGGGCATCGAGCTTGCAAAATTAATCGGACAAACATTCGAAGGCCGGCTGCAAGTGAACGCGGAAAACCCATCAAACCTTGTCGCACTTGTACAGGGAGTGCGATTCCAGTTCGGTGAGGAAGCGGTCAAAGAGCAGTGGGAACGGTTTCGACGCGTCAAACCGCCACTAAGAACGCTGAACTTTGACGGTCATGGACGCAGGGCGAACGAAGTGGACCTCCGGTACGGAAATCGAATCGTCGTACGGGAAGGGGGGTGATTGCGGTGCCGAAGCGGGATCAAATTTTGGTCGGGCTCGACATCGGAACCACGAAGATTTGCGCGATCGTGGCGGAGATAGCCGACACCGGAGGAATCAGCATTATCGGTGTTGGATCGTGTCCTTCCCGCGGCTTACGTAAAGGAGTCGTCGTTGATATCGAAAGCACCGTCGAGTCCATCAAGAAAGCGGTCGAAGAAGCGGAATTGATGGCGGCGGTCCAGATCAACTCGGTCTACACCGGCATTGCGGGCAGTCACATTTCTGCTGAAAACTGCAAGGGCGTCGTGGCGCTGAAACGGGCGGAGGTGACTCGTGAAGATATTCAGCGGGCCATCGAAAGCGCTCGTACTCTCGCCGTGATCCCTCATGAACGCAGAATTCTCCATGTGTTACCGCGAGAGTTTATGGTGGACGGGCAGGAGGGAGTCCGAGAACCATTGGGTCTGTCGGGTAATCGTTTGGAAGTCAACGTACACGTCATCACCGGCGCGGTGACTTCTGCGCAGAACATCGTGAAGAGTGTGAATCGAGCGGGACTCGACGTTGTGGACATCATTCTCCAGCCGTTGGCGTCCAGCGAGGCGGTGTTGAGCCAAGAAGAGCGCGACCTCGGTGTGGTGATGGTGGACCTGGGAGGGGGAACGACGGATCTGGCTATTTTTCTGGACGGCAGCATTCGGCATTCAGCGGTCCTTCCCATCGGCGGACAAAATTTGACGAAGGATTTGGCCATCGGTCTCCTCACCTCACAGACCGAGGCTGAGAAAATCAAGACTCAGCATGGCGTTGCGCGGACTGAATTGGTGACCGGACATCAGATCGTCGAAGTGCCGTCGGTGGGAGATCGTCCGGCTCGGACATTTTCCAGGCGGGATATTGCCGAGATCTTGGAGCCGCGTGTTGATGAGATGTTTGAGCTTGTCCGAAGAGAAATTGTGCGCGCCGGCTATGAAGGAATGTTGGGGGCCGGTGCCGTGATTACAGGCGGCACGTCCTTATTGGACGGCATGCCCGATGCCGCTGAGAAGGTTTTAGACTTGCCGGCACGCCGAGGCATACCTGCCGGTGTGGGAGGATTGCGCGATATTGTCGGCCATCCCAGTCATTCGACCGGGGTCGGTCTCTTGTTACACGGCCGCCGACACGTCGATGAACTGGAAACAGCTGGGCTTCGCAATGGGGGAACCTGGGACAAAATGCGCAGGTGGACAAAGCGGGTGTTGGAGGTCTTTTAACCTTTTAAAACCCTTGCGGGCGGCAGACGGTCGCCGTGCGAGGCGATGTGAGGAGGTGCCCCGATGTTCTCATTTCAAGAAGATCTACTGTCGCCGGTCCGCATCAAGGTCATCGGAATCGGGGGAGGCGGATGCAATGCGATCAATACGATGATCACCTCCGGACTCGCGCGTGTCGATTTTATCGCAAGTAACACCGACCTACAGGCGCTTGATCGCTCGTTGGCACCGTATAAGATCCAACTCGGGCCGGAACGCACACGCGGGTTGGGGGCGGGAGCAAAACCGGAGATCGGTAGAGATGCCGCGCTTGAGAGTAAAGAGCACATCCGAGAATGTCTTGAAGGGGCCGATATGGTCTTTGTCACGGCAGGGATGGGAGGAGGGACTGGCACCGGAGCCGCCCCGATTGTGGCCAGCATCGCCCGTGAAATGGGTATCCTCACGGTAGGCGTCGTCACGAAACCGTTTCAGTATGAAGGTAAACGGCGAAACAAACACGCGGAAGAAGGAATCCGCGACTTGCGTCGGCACGTCGATACCTTACTCATCATTCCGAACCAGCGGTTGTTGGGAATCGTCGACAAATCAACGCCGCTTCTCGAAGCGTTCAAAGTCGCGGATGATGTGTTGAGGCAAGCTATCCAAGGCATTGCCGACGTCATTACCACTACAGGACATGTGAACGTCGATTTTGCCGATGTCCGTACCGTAATGTC
>JAICUC010000013.1 GCA_025936075.1 Nitrospira sp.
CTGTCCCGCTCATGAACATCATCAACGGCGGAGCCCATGCCGATAATCGCTTGGACCTCCAAGAGTTCATGATCATGCCCGTCGGTGCCGCCCGGTTTAGCGAAGCCCTCCGAATGTCTACGGAGGTCTTTCATTCGTTGAAGGCCCTTTTGAAGAAGAAAGGGCTCAATACGGCCGTAGGGGATGAAGGTGGGTTCGCCCCGGACCTGCAATCGAACGAAGAAGCGCTGGGTCTGATTTCTCAGGCGATCGAGGAGGCGGGTTATAAGGTCGGACAGGATATCGCCTTGGCATTGGACTGTGCGGCGAGCGAGTTCTACGACAAGGGACGGTATGTGCTCGAAGCGGAAAAGAATCCGGAACGTTCGTCGGATGAGATGATCAGCTACTATGTCAAGCTTTTGGATCGTTATCCGATTCTTTCGATCGAAGACGGCTTGAGCGAGCTGGATTGGAAAGGGTGGAAGATCCTCACCGAGAAGCTGGGTAAAAGGGTGCAGCTGGTCGGGGACGACATCTTCGTCACCAACGTCGAAATCTTTTCGAAGGGCATCAAGGAAGGAATCGGGAATTCGATTCTGATCAAGCTCAATCAGATCGGGACCCTGACGGAAACCTTAGATGCAATCGAACTTGCGAAACGATCAGGCTACACGGCGATCATTTCACACCGGTCCGGTGAGACCGAAGATACCACGATTGCGGACGTGGCGGTCGCAACGAACAGCGGATTGATCAAGACGGGATCCTTGTCTCGAACGGATCGTGTGGCGAAATATAATCAATTGCTCCGAATCGAAGAGGAGCTGGGAGCCATGGCGCTCTATCGTGGTCGAGAGGCAGTGCAGGCCGGGGCCTAGCTGGTTCATAGCCGACGGATGCGAAGATGATCATCAAACAGAATCGCGGACGGCAGTGGCTGAAATGGCGCCAGCGCGTACTGATCGTCATGCAAGTGATTGGCGCAGCCGGCTGTGTGTGGCTGTTCGTGGCCTTGTTTTTAGGGGAAATGGGCTTGATGCGGTATCTCTCTATGCGCGGCCACGCCAAGAATTTGGAGCAAGAGCTCTCGGCGTTACGCCGAGAAAATGCCATATTGCAGCGAGATATTACCCATCTCCAACATGACCCCGCCAAAATCGAGCAGTTGGCTCGAGAGCAGTTGGGCTATGTGCGCAAAGGCGAAACCGTGTATCAACTTGCACCGGGTCCTGAGAAAAAACCAGAGCCCTTCTCGAAGCCATGAAGTTCGGAACGGTGGCCATCATTGGCCGGTCCAATGTCGGCAAGTCGACGCTGCTCAATCGCCTGCTGGGCGAAAAAATTTCGATTGTGTCGAGCAAGCCTCAGACCACAAGGACCCGCATTATGGGCGTCGTGCATGTGGAAGGAGCACAAATTGCCTTTCTCGACACGCCGGGGCTTCATAAACCCGAGCACTTGCTGAATCGCCGAATGGTGCGTACTGCCGTGGAGACTATGGAAGGTGCGGATTTGTTCTACATGCTCATGGACGCCACGAGTCTGCCGGGTCCCGGAGATCTGACCGCTGTGAAGCATATGAAGGAGGCGTTGGCCAAACAGCCCCGTCCGGTCATCCTTGTCGTCACGAAAATCGATCTCGTCAATAAACAGAAGCTGCTTCCGATCCTTGATGGTTACGGCAAACTCTTCGCGTGGACGAAAATCGTGCCGGTTTCTGCCCAGGCCGACGACAATGTTGACCGGTTGTTGGCCGTGACGGTCCCCTATCTTCCGTCCGGGGAAGGAGCCTACGGCGACGATGTCGTGACGGATCAGACCATGAGAACGCTGGCGGCTGAGATGATTCGTGAGAAGGTGTTGCAAGAGACGGAGGAGGAAGTGCCGTATGCGGTTGCGGTCGAAATCGATGAATTCATTGAGCAGGACAAATTGGCGAAGATTCGGGCGTCGATTTTGGTGGAGCGAGAGACGCAGAAGGGTATCCTGATCGGTAAACAGGGGGAGCGTTTGAAAGCGATCGGTACGCAAGCCAGACTGGATATGGAACGGTTATTCGGTATGAAAGTGTTCCTTGAACTGTGGGTGAAGGTGAAGAAGGCGTGGCGCGAGGACGAGCAGACCCTGATGCAGTTGGGGTACTGAAGAACGGACATGCAGACGGAACGACCGATAGAGCCGCGGGTACCGGATCAGCGACCTCGCCAATCCGAACGCGACATGTTGCGCGAAATCTTGCGTGATCAAACCGAACGCGGGCAGATGAAATCGGACATTGTGATCCAGTCGGTGCAGAAGTTATTGCGACGCGGAGCCATTACCAATCTCTCCAAGATGTTGGGGCGTATGCATCCCGCGGACATCGCCAAAGTCGTGACTCATCTCTCCTCTCCGAAGGAAAAACGGGAAATTTTCGAGTTGGTCCGTGGCGAAGGTAAGCGCGGGCAAGCGCTCAGTGAACTCGACGGCGAAAGTATCCAGCAAGTACTCGCGGACCTCCTGCATTCCGACATCGCGTGGCTCTTGAAAGACCTCGGCCCCGACGACGTGGCGTACATTCTCGGATTTCTTCCCGAAGAGCGCAGCAAAGAAATTCTCGCCTTGATGAAGACCGAAGATTCGACCGAGGTGGCCGATATCCTGAAGTATCCGAAGGATACGGCGGGCGCCATTATGACCACGGAGTTCTTTTCCTTGTCGGAGGACGCTACGGCACAGGAAGCGATCCGTCGGTTACAGCAAGCCACCGATGCGGAAATGGTGTTCTATATTTATGTGACGGACAAGGATGATCGCCTGGTCGGTGTCCTCTCGCTCCGACAGCTGATTACCGTCCCACCGACGACTCCACTGAAAAATATTATGACCCGCGAGGTCATGAGTGTGGCGATCGACATGGACCAAGAAGAAGTCGCACGCCAGGTGGCCAGCTATAACTTACTGGCGATTCCTGTTGTGGAACGGGACGGCAAACTCGTGGGTATTATCACGGTTGATGATGTCGTCGATGTGATTCGTGAAGAAGCGACCGAAGACATGTTGAAAATGGCCGGGGCGATTGAAGAAGAAACGGGCTCGAAGTCTTCGAGCTTCGGCTCGGCGAAATTGCGGTTGCCATGGCTCTTCACCAATCTGGTCGGCAGTCTCTTGTCCGGCGCGATCCTTTGGTATTTTCGTTATACGATCCAGGAAGTTGTGGCGATCGTGAGTTTTATCCCCGTGATTGCGGCGATGGGCGGTAATGTGGGATTGCAGTCCTCAACGCTGATTATTCGGGGGTTAGCCACCGGTTCCGTGGAACTCACTCATGTATGGCCTGTCTTTTTTCGTGAAGCGAAGATCGGCCTGGTCATGGGGCTGGCCTGCGGTGTGACGTTGACTCTGGTCGCTTGGGTGTTGCATCAAGGGTTTTTAGGCATGGTCGTGGGAGCTTCCCTGATCATTGCATTTCTGGTGTCGACCAGCATGGCGACGATTATGCCGATTCTCCTCAAACGCGCGGGGGTCGATCCGGCCGTTGCGGCCGGTCCTTTTGTCACGACGGCTAATGACATCACCGGTATTACCATCTACCTGACTTTAGCCACTCTTTTCTTAGAGTCCCTCCGGTGACAGGGACTGGTGCATCCTAACGCTTCGGTCACAGTAGGGAGGGGAGAAAGCCGTGCCTCTGGTAAAGACGACGGCGATCATCTTACGGAGCCGTAAGTGGGGCGAAGCAGATCGGATTATCACCTTCTATTCGAAGGATTTTGGTAAAATCCGAGGCGTAGCTCGTGGTGCCCGTCGTCAGAAAAGCCGCTTCGGGGGTGCGATCGAACCGTTCAGTGTGTGTCGCCTGAATCTATTTGAAAAAGCAGGAGACTCTCTGTTTCGCATTTCGCATGTCGATCTCATACGGTCTTCTCAAGTGTTGCGGGAAGACCTTCGCTTGATGGCCTCGGCGGCACGGATGGTCAATGTCGTCGCAGCGATTACTCCGGATGGAGATCCGGACCCGCTCTTGTTTGATACGCTGGAGCAAGGCCTCGCCTCGCTCCATGAAAGTGAAGACTCGAGATTTACGGCGCTCCTCTTTCAGATCAGACTGCTCGGATTGACGGGGTTTCGTCCGCAGACCGATCATTGCGCTGCCTGTGGGAGAATGCATTTCGTCGGGGAGCCTCAATTTTCTCCAATCGCCGGAGGCCTTGTGTGCCTGACTTGTGCCGCGCGTCAACGAGTTCGATGTGTCGCATTCTCCCGGGGCAGCTTTTTATTTCTCCAACAAGCCATTCGACTAGCTCCTACGCTACTCAAGCGGTTGCGGGCTACGGGGCAAGTGCGGAATGAAGTGGAGGAAGCGATTGAGGGGTATGTCACGGTTGTTGCCGGGAAACGGCTACCACCGGTTGACTTCCTGTCGCCCGCATTGCCAGGATGAGCCAGACAGGATGAAAGGTGCAAACATGGCAACCACCTCTCTGGAGCCCCGAGATATGGAATGGCTCGACAAGGGAATGCTTGGAATCCAGTGGAGTGATGGCCACAAGGGCATCTATTCAGTTCGTTATTTGCGGCAGCACTGTCCCTGCGCTGCTTGTGTCGATGAGTGGACCGGCGAGCGGCGTCTTAAATCAGAGGATGTACCGATCTTGATTATGCTTCAGGATATCGAGTCGGTGGGACGCTACGCATTCCAGTTCAAATGGAGCGATGGTCACGATACCGGTATCTACGCGTATTCATTGCTAAGAAAATTGTGTCAATGCGACATCTGTCAACCGGTGAAACCCGTTGAGCCGAAATCCCGGCGACTCATGTGAGGCCTGATACAACGTGACCAATATTTCCCCCTCTATAAAAGCTATACGGTGCATAAGCGGAGTTTTGGCCATCGCGTTGATCGTAAGCTGTAAGAGCATGCCGACGCTGGAACAGCAAGAACAGCTGGTACAAGCCAATAATCTTGTGCTGGATCAAATCACCACCAGGGCAGTCGTCAATACTTGGGGGAAACCGCCGCTTTATCACAGTGAGTTCTCCTATTTTTTCGTGATGCCGGACTTCAGTGTTATTCCCCGGTCGCGTGTGGCGACAGGAGAAGCTCCGAAGGGGTGGAAGTCCGGTGTGCATGCGGACGAAGGAGTGTATTTCGCTTATCCTGATCGAGGTTGGCTCCTAGTGTTCCTCGATGACCGCCTTGTTTATAAAGAAGAGCTTAAGGCTGAGGAGCTGTATGCACTTGCAAAAGCCTGGGCTTATGAGGATCGATTTAAAACCCGGCTTGATGAAGCTTCCCGACCTTAGGCTTGCGCCACACTACATGACATCAGCATCAGAGGATGGTTTGAACATCGTGATGGCAGCCTCCGAAGCCGTTCCGTATGCCAAGACGGGGGGATTGGCTGATATGGTCGGAGCATTGGCGATTGATCTGACGAAATCGGGACATCATGTGACATTGCTGATGCCGTGTTATCGAGGTCGAGCAACCGGTGAAGTTCGTCGACTAGCCATGCAACTTTCTATTCCAGTGGATGGAAAGCCTGTAGACGTAATGGTGGAAGAAGAGAACGTACCGGTGAGCGGCGCAGTGCATCGGTTGAGAGTGCTGTTCGTGCGGTACGATCCCTACTTTGATCGGCCGGGCCTCTACCAACAAGACCATCAGGATTATCCCGACAATCTAGAACGGTTTGTCCTATTTTGTCGTGCGGTCCTCGAAATAGTGCGAGATCTGATCGAGACTCGAGCCGAGAAGATTGATGTGCTGCATTTGCACGATTGGCAAGTGGCTCTGTGCGCGGTGTATCTGAAGGTTTTTCCTCACGAGTATAAGGGATTTGACCAACTGAAAGTGCTCCTGACCTTACACAACATGGGTTATCAAGGAACTTTTTCAGGTCAGGAGTTTGTGAAGACAGGGCTTCCACCATCGCTATTTTCCCCCAACGGCCTTGAGTTCTATGGGTCGATTAATTGTCTAAAGGGTGGCATCATCTTTTCGGATGCCGTATCCACGGTTAGTCCTACCTATGCGAAGGAGATCATGACCGCAGAATATGGGTACGGCCTTGAAGGTGTGCTGGCAAGCCGTGCGGATGGGGTCACAGGGATTACAAATGGTATCGATGTTGTCACTTGGGATCCAGAGACCGATTCCTGCCTGCCGGCGCAGTATACGGCTGCTGATTTGTCTGGAAAGCAAATATGCAAGCGAGCGCTACAACGCGAACTTGGACTGCCGAATCGCGATGTACCCGTATTGGCTGTGATCGGCCGGCTGACCTTCCAGAAGGGATTTGATCTCTTGGTACAGGTGATTCCTGAGCTCATGTACTTGGATATACAAATCGTAGTGCTCGGTACGGGAGATCATCAGTTGGAACAACAATTTATTGCAGCCCAAGCCAGGTATTCTGATCGCATTGGCCTATGTCTTGGCTTTGATGAAGAGCTGGCGCATCGTATTGAAGCTGGCTCGGATATGTTAATTATGCCGTCTCGCTATGAGCCCTGCGGACTAAGTCAGCTGTATAGCCTTCGGTACGGCACGGTACCTATTGTGCGCCGTACCGGAGGATTGACGGACACTGTTGTTCCCTTTCAGCCGTCAACGGTCAAATCTAGATGCGCGACTGGCTTCCATTTCATTGATGCTTCGCCTGACTCCCTGCTTTCAGTACTCTTGCTCTCGCTTCATGTTTACAAAGAGCGGCACACATGGCAATCCTTGATCCTTGCAGGAATGAAGGCCGACCTATCTTGGGATCGATCGGCAAAACTGTACGTGGAATTATATCAAGGACTGCGGAGCCGAAGAAAAGAGGACTAGCGAACGCTGAAGGAAACGTTGACCCCTTGTGCGAGTTTTGCCAGCAATGTCTTTGCCTTTAGAACATAGTATGAGCTTTCTTCCTTATGGAGCTTGATGACCGAAACCAAGAGATCACGAGCGATATCAGTCTGTCCTTGATTAAGGGCTAGTTCTCCGGTGTGTAGAGCACAGGCAGCAGCCATCGCTTTTACATCCACTGCCACCCGATTCGTCGGATTGGCTACTAGACGTTCAAGATGAGTTGGCAGCGGCAGAATAAACTCTTCGTTCATCTCTTGGCTAGCTGAACGCAGTAGCGTCAGATCTGAAGTTGCCTGGGTTAAGTCAGAGGTTGATTTACAATCGGCATAGCTATTCCATAGAGACATGAAGCCGCTATTTTTTAGTTCTAGCAACTTGGGTGAAGGGCCAGTGGTACAACCTGAAGTGAAGACCGTTGCTCCCAATAACCCCACCACCAGCACGCCTCTGATCGCGTCACAGTTCATTTGGCTCCCTTCGTGATTAAGGATCATGCAAACGGCAGGCCTAAAATGTATCGCCTGGAATTGCAATTAGAGTAAGAGTTTTGTGGATTTGCCTGGTAAATTCTGTATCAATCTCGACTCACTGTTGCGCTATTGACACAACGAGAGAAAACCGAAATATCGGGGAAGCTTTGGACGGGACTTCAAGAATTGAAGATTTGGACGAGAATCCCGGTACGGGTGGTAGCGTTGGTCTTTCGCATGATGTGCTTAATGTGTTCTTTAACAGTTTGTTCAGTAATCTGAAGAGCATTGGCGATTTCTTTATTGGTCCACCCTTTTGCCAAATGTTCAACGACTGATTGCTCACGGTTAGTCAACTGAAAGCGTTCTCGGGCATGTTCTGTATTGAAGTTTTGTTTCCGCCCCAACTCTTCCAGGGTAACCACAAGTCTGGCGTTTTGGATGCCTCCTCGATCCGGTAATCCAAAACCTCTTAAAAGGATAGGCTGATTAGGGTCACCTGTTACACGCTTGAGCTCGAATTGTTCCCAGTCCTTGGCTTCCGTGCGTATGTGAAGGGCTTTGATAATTTCAGCACAAAGCTCAGTCAGAGCCGTCGGGAGGACTCCATGCGCTGAGATCGTGGTGGTTCTCCCATGGTCGACGGCATTGATCTTTTTGGCAAGCTCTGTAGCTTGTCGATTCATATGTAGAAGTTGCATAGATGCCGACAGCACCACTATCCCAGACCCCGCCCTCTGATCAGCAAGAGTGTCTGTTTGATCAATACCTTTAACTGCTTCTGTCATAATACGTTAGGTGGCATTGAGACTTTACAGTAATTAACTTAACTGGACGGAAGCAAAAATTAGATAATGTGGGAATAGTACCTAACCCTTTCGAGGGAGTCAACATATACCTTTGAGAAAGCAGCCTACGTCATTGGTATTGTCGATTCAGGAGGCGATACATATATTCCAGCTCAATTTAACATTTAAGTTAAAGGATAGTTGGGATACAGTCCTCCGCCGATATGCGAATAGCTAACTATGTTGCTTAAGACAACCAACCACTAATATGAAAATCAAACACCGATTCTTATAACACCGATTCTTATTAAGGGGGAGGAAATGGATGTGGCGTCAATGGAATGGGAGTGGCCGATAAGAGATAGCTACGAAAACCATAGTGAGAGAGCTGCACTACTCAGGCCGATTCTTTATGAGATAACCGTGCCGGAGGCAGGGAAGGGCAATCTTGTTAAAGAGGGGAAAGCGCTCTCGCTGAATATTAGTAGCGGAGGCATGTTGGTTCTTATGGATCAAGCACCGGATATTGAACAAGTATTGAAAATCTACGTGCCGACACCCATAACAATTGCTGAAACGCCAACGCTTGCTGAAGTGCGCTGGACAAGAAAGCTCCCGATTGGGGATTCAAGCCGCCATGTCACGTATTTCGTAGGACTCAAGTTCATGTTTTAGTATCCCTACGCATACCGGACAGGTCCCATAGTTTAAGGGCGTACCGACAATGATTGATCGCTATGGTGAATCCTGTTCGGGATTCGAACAGCGAGACTTCAGATGTGTAGCGGTATAAGAAGTGATCTAGTAGACAAACCTAGTTATCTGCAAGTTGGTACTCCGCAGTAATCAACCGGATACTCTGTGTCCACGGTCTGATTGCCGAAGAGAACATCAGGCGGTACGTCGTCTGGCAAGGGAACGGGACAAGCGCAGCTTGAATCCTGAGAGAACCCCCGCATGTACGGGGAACTATGAAAAATATTGTTATCTTGTAAAGCAGTTTTCCAATAGCAAGTTGACTTGGTGGGTATAGTTTATTAAAAAGTTAAGATCCGGTGGATGCCGGGACGGGGGTAGCCTGTTAAGGTTTATATTACGCAGCTATGAGCGATTCTTTTTCAGATAGATTGAGATGTTGCGAGATGTGCCGGTATGTACTTTGCAAGAAGTCAAACCAGGAAAAGCAAGCTGAGCGGAATATTCGACGTATGGGAGTGGAGTGTTTCGTGCCACTGTTGCAAGAACAGAAGACTATACGATGCAAGGTTAGAACTGTAATCGCTCCTCTCTTTCCAGGATATCTATTTGTCCGAATTAATTTATCGGAGCACTATTGAGCAGTGTCTTATGCCAGAGGAGTTCGCAAAATCGTGGAATTCGGTGAGACTCCTGTGGAGATCGATATCGTGATGATTGATGCCATCAAGAGTAGAATAGCAAGTTTTCAAGTGTGCGTGGTGGGGAAACCAAAAGAGCTAAATAGCGGCCAGCTTGTTCAAATTAAGGACGGGCCGTTCGTCGGACTTGAGGCTGTTTTATGCGAGAGATGCCAGGACATCAAAGGGCGATGGTGTTTCTGCGCACACTCGCACTCCAGGCTCGGGTTGTATTGGAGATCGACCAACTCCTTCCATATGTTGCAGCGTGAACTCCGTAGATCCTGATTATCGGATCGTTTTGAAGCGCTTCGACAGGAATTCCTTCAAGTAGTGGGTGTCTGAATCCAAGGAGGAAATAAGCATGAAGGCGGTAATTCTTGCAGGAGGATGGGGAACTCGACTATCCGAAGAGACCACTCTGCGACCGAAACCTATGGTGGAAATCGGTGGAAAGCCGATCCTGTGGCATATTATGAAGATTTATGCTGCGCATGGGATAAAGGAATTTGTTATCGGCCTTGGCTACAAGGGAGAAATGATCAAGGACTACTTCCTTAACTTCTATGCTTTCAATAAAGATATTTCGGTCGATCTTGGAAATGGAAAGACGACGATTCATGACGGGAAACGACACGAAGATTGGAAAGTGCATCTCGTCGATACCGGCCTACATACTCAGACAGGAGGTCGGCTTAAACAGCTGAAAAAATGGATAGGAGAGAACGAAACGTTTCTATTTACGTATGGAGATGGAGTTTCAGATGTCGATATTCAAGCCACTATTAAGTTCCACAAGTCTCACGGAAAGTTAGCCACTGTGACGTCAGTCCTGCCTCCGGCTAGATTCGGACGGCTTGTATTCGATCAAGATCACATTGTTGGTTTCAAAGAAAAACCTCACGGTGAGGAAGGCTGGATCAATGGCGGTTTCTATGTTCTCGAGTATAAAGCCATTGATTACATTAAAGGTGATGAGACTGTGTGGGAATGGGATCCAATCCAGCAGCTGACGAAAGATAACCAATTGATGGGCTACCGGCATGATCGTTTCTGGTCCTGCATGGATACGCTGAAAGAGAAGAATTATTTGGAAGAGTTATGGCAATCATCGAAGGCTCCTTGGAAGGTATGGTGAAATTTTCCGCCGTTTCGTATTCTTTGGAAATCCTAAAGTCAATTAATCTTTGGGTCTATGCATTCGGCGCATGAGGCGATGCTGTCTCGCCGGGCATTTAAACGATGCCTTCATTGTTGTAGGTGTGTCAACGGTAAAAAAGGGATTAAATCGGAGGGTAGGGCATGAAGATTCTAGTTACAGGCAACATGGGTTATGTCGGCCCATTGGTATTGCGTCGTTTGCGAGAATCCCATCCTCAAGCAACGCTCATAGGCTACGATATGGGATACTTTGCTCATTGTTTAACGGGTGTTTCCCGGCTCCCTGAGAGTCTGGCCGATCAGCAACATTTCGGGGATATCCGACATGTTCCTGAGCAAATTCTGCAAGGAATCGATGCCATCGTGCATCTCTGTGCCATCTCAAACGATCCCATGGGCGCCACTTTTGAAAAGGTTACCCTCGACATCAACCATCGAGCGAGTATCAATCTTGCCGAGAAAGCAAAGCGGGCGGGCGTTAAGAAGTTTGTGTTCGCATCGAGCTGCAGTGTGTACGGATTTGCCGAAGGTGGGCCCCGTCGAGAAGAGGATGCCTTGAATCCTCTTACGGCCTATGCCAAATCGAAAGTTCAAACGGAGCAAGACCTGGCATCACTTACATCGGAAGCCTTCACAGCAACCTGTCTCCGGTTTGCGACAGCCTGCGGCATGAGTGACCGGCTGAGATTGGATCTGGTGTTGAATGATTTTGTGGCTGGCGCGCTCGTGTCAAAGCACATTAACATCCTGAGTGATGGGACACCATGGCGCCCCTTAATTCACGTCAAAGATATGGCGAGAGCAATTGATTGGGCTGTGCAGCGAGACCGTCGAGATGGTGGATCCTTTCTAACAATAAACGTGGGAAGCGACGCATGGAATTATCAGGTAAAGGATTTGGCGGATGCTGTCGCCAATCTAGTGCCGAATGTCGAGATTTCGATCAATAAAGATGCGCAACCAGATAAACGCTCATATCGAGTAAATTTTGATAAGTTCTTTAAGCTGGCGCAAGGATTTCTCCCTATGGTTGATCTTCAGAGTGCTGTGAAGGATCTCCGTGATGGACTCACGGCCATGCGGTTCGTCGACCAAGAGTTCCGGACGGGTGAGTTGATACGGCTGGTCACATTAAAACGATTGCGGGAGAGTGGGCAGCTGACCGACGACTTTGTGTGGAAAGAGCGAAGCAATGCTTAAGGGTGGGATCGGTTGTCGTATCGGGTATTGAGCGGCGTATCATCCTTTGTCAGGAGGAGATATCTGTATGGGGCAATCAGAGTGTCGGTCTTGCGGTGCGAAGCTTGAGCGTACGTTCGTCGATCTCGGTATGTCTCCATTGGCCAATTCCTACATTAAGCCAGATCACCTGAATCGCATGGAACCCTTCTATCCATTGCATGTATATGTTTGCGAGAAGTGTTTGTTGGTTCAGTTGCAGCAATTCTCAACGCCGTCCGATATTTTTTCGGACTACGCATATTTTTCATCGTTCTCGGATTCTTGGCTGGCACACGCAAAAACCTATGTCGACATGATCGTAGGTCGATTCAGTCTGAATCGCAGTTCCAAAGTAGTGGAGATCGCCAGCAACGACGGATATCTTTTGAAGAACTTCGTATTGCGGGGTATCCCTGTGTTAGGGGTTGAGCCTGCTTCCAATATAGCTGAGGTGGCGAAGAAGAAGGGTATTCATACGAAGGTGGCATTTTTCGGAGAGAAGACAGCTCTGGATTTAGCTGCTGACGGGTGGGTTGCTGATCTGATTATTGGGAACAATGTGCTGGCCCATGTCCCGGATCTGAATGATTTCGTGAAGGGGCTTAAGGTGTTGCTGAAGCCGAGAGGCCTGATTACCATGGAATTCCCGCATCTGCTTCAGATAATGCGACAGAACCAGTTTGATACCATTTATCAAGAACATTTTTCCTATTTTTCATTCTTAACCGTCGAGCAGGTGTTTGTTCGTCATGGAATGAAACTGTTTGATGTAGAAGAGTTATCGACTCATGGGGGGTCTCTACGAATCTATGCTTGCCACAATGACGATACTTCCAAGCCTATCGAGGGGCGGGCAAAGGAACTGAAATTGCGAGAAGCAACCGCGGGATTCGGTCAGCTGAATCACTATGTGTCGTTTAGTCGACAAGTTGAGGCGACGAAGAGAAAATTGTTGTCCTTTCTCATCTCTGCGAAACAGGAAGGCAAGCACATTGTGGGCTATGGGGCTCCGGCAAAGGGCAATACGTTGCTCAACTATTGCGGAATTCGTACGGACCTTATTGACTACACGGTAGACCGGAGTCCACATAAGCAAGGGCATTTTCTGCCCGGCGTGCATATCCCGATTTATGGGCCGGAACGAGTTTGTGAAACACGCCCTGACTATCTCCTGATTCTGCCCTGGAATCTTCGGGAAGAAGTGATGCAGCAAATGAGCTACATTCGGGAGTGGGGAGGGAAGTTTGTCGTTCCGATTCCTGAAGTGCAAGTGCATTCATGATTTTCTTAGAAACCGCCCTCAGGGGTGTATTCTGGATAGATCCTGAGCCGGTACGAGAAGGCCGAGAAATGTTAATGAGAACTTGGTGCCAATGGAGTTCGAGACTCATGGGCTTCCGATCACGTGGGTGCAGTCAAGCGTTCCCGTGAATATCTAGAAAGGCACCATGCGGGGGCTTCACTATCAATCCGCTCCAAATGAGGAAGCAAAATCCGTTTGCTGCACAGCGGGAGCCATCTATGACGTCATCGTCGCCTTACGGCCTGCATCGTCTACATATTATCGGCACGTCGGAATAACGCTCTCTGCAGACAATCGTCGAGGTGCCTATATTCAGAAATGTTGTACCCATGGGTTTCTCACTCTCGAACAAAAGAGTAAAGTGCCGTACCACATGTCGGAGCTCCATGTACCTGCTAGCGCTCGAGGGTTTCGATGGGATGATCCTGCCTTTAAGATTGCCTGGCCTGCCCCCATTTTGGTCATGCGGAAGAAGGATCGCACATGGCCAACATTTATCAAGAAAAGCAGCACATTGCCATCATGACATCAGTCGGTCCCAAAGAGGCAGTGAGATATGAAGAGTTAGGCAAAGAGTTGCATAACTTCATAGTGAAGCTTTATCCAATATGCCGGAGCATTACAGGTGAGGGTATCAGAGAAACCCTTCGAACAATCCGCAAGCGTATTCCGCTTGATATCCATGAGGTTCCTAGCGGAACCAAGGTGTTTGATTGGACGGTTCCACTGGAGTGGAATGTGTCCGATGCCTATGTGATGAACCGAGAAGGAAAGCGAGTCATCGATTTCAAAGCGCACAATCTACATCTGATGAGCTACAGTTTGCCCATCAGGGAAAAGATGTCGTTGGCTGACCTCAGACCTCATTTATTCACGCTGCCGGAATATCCAGAGTGGATACCGTACCGAACTTCTTATTACAAGGAGAACTGGGGTTTTTGCCTTCGACACGTGGATTTCGAACGACTATCCGACGATGAGTATGATGTCGTCATCGATTCGAGTCTTCAGCCTGGTTCACTTACGTATGGCGAGTTCTACGTGCGGGGTGAAACTTCTGATGAGATTCTCATCTCATGCCATGTGTGCCATCCCTCTATGTGCAACGACAATTTGTCGGGTATTACGGTGGCTGTGAAGCTGGCAGAAACCATGGTTACACGCTCAAGACGATATTCATACCGTTTTCTCTTCATCCCAGGAACAATTGGATCGATTACATGGCTGGCTCAGAATGAACAGGTGGTGTCTCGCATTAAACATGGACTCGTCTTGACCGGAGTGGGCGATGCAGGGAACATCACCTATAAAAAGAGCCGTCAGGGCAATGCGGAGATCGACCGGACGATGGCGCATGTGCTGAGGCATTCAGGAAAGAGCTCTACCATCATCGATTTTTTTCCTTATGGGTATGATGAACGGCAGTATTGTTCTCCGGGATTTGATCTCCCTGTCGGATGTTTCATGCGGGCCCCACATGGCCAATATCCGGAGTATCACTCCTCTGCAGACAATCTGGATTTTGTGAAGACGGACTCTCTTGCACAGTCGTACGTCCAATGCCTAGAGGTGTGTGAGCTTTTAGAAGGAAATCGAACGTACATGAATCAAAATCCGAAATGCGAGCCGCAATTGGGACGACGAGGACTCTATCGTGCAGTTGCCGGTCAACAAGAAAAACAATGGACGGAATTGGCTCTCTTCTGGGTCTTGAACGCGTCCGATGGAAACCATACACTGCTTGATATCGCAGAGCGTGCCGATCTTCCGTTCGGCAAAATTCAATCCGCAGCCGAAGCGCTCTTGGAAGTTGGGCTATTGAAAGAATGTCGAAGACCGGGAAACATTTAAATGGAGAAACGATCATGAACACTGTCTATTATGACCCTCCATTCTCGGACGAACGACGCCGCGAAGAGTTATATCAAGGCCAGCTGCTCGTATATTCTCCCAGAAAAAGTACTCTCTTGTTTATCGAATTTGCCAGGAAATTGATCGAGGAAGCCTTTGCCCCTTATGATCCGGAGACCGCTCAGCGATATCTTTCCGTTGAACAGTATGCCGACCGCCTTGGGAAACTGAAGCCAAATTTCATTCATCATTCCGAATCAAAAGCACTCATGCGGGGCATTTTTGGCGAGATGGGCTGTGATCTTGAAAAGACATATTTTGATGTGCCGAAGATGCGAAGCTCTACCAGCGATAATTATCTCACGACGGGAATTGCTTATGCCTGGCACCCGCATCGAGATACGTGGTATTCCGCGCCTCCTTGTCAAGTCAATTGGTGGATTCCGATCTATGATATTCAGTCCAACAATGCCATGGCCTTTCACCCGCAGTATTGGAATGTTCCGGTAAAGAATAGTTCAAAGGGATATAATTACTATGTGTGGAATCAGCAAAATCGAGGAGCGCATATCGCCACATTCCTAAAAGAAGATCCCAGGCCCCTACCAAAACCGACGGAATCGCTTGTCCTTGAACCCCAGGTTCGCCTGATCGTGCCGGCGGGAGGCATCATTTTGTTTTCGGCCGCCCAGATGCACTCGAGTGTGCCTAATTCTTCTGGGAAAACTCGCTTTAGTATAGACTTTCGTGTTGTGAACCTTGATGATGTGGCTGGAAAAAAAGGCGTTCCCCGGGTAGATGAGGAATGTACTGGAACTACCATGAGGGATTATTTGAAGGCTAGCGACCTCTCCCATATTCCTCCCGATCTTGTGTCACTTTATGATGACGAAACTGCCGATGCCGGTGTGCTCACATATCAACATAAAGTGGAACACAGCGCATGATGCGTGTGAAGTTTGATCTAAGATGATTATCAAATGAGGGGTGGGACTAATCGGCAGAAAGAAGTGGTGGCAGTACTTCCGGCAGCTGGCAGATCTCTTCGATTGGCTCCGCTTCCTTGCAGCAAGGAAATACTTCCTGTCGGTTTGCAGGCCATGATTGATCCGCGGGCGTCGCGCCTCAAGGTAGTCAGTCACTACCTGCTTGAATGCCTACAAAAAGCGGATATTCGGAAGGGCTATATCGTCATTCGGCAAGGCAAATGGGACATTCCAACTTACTGGGGAGGGGGAGCAATGTTGGGAATGAACCTTGCCTATGTGGTGATCGAAGGTTCCAGTGGCCCGCCTGATACGATTGATCGGGCATATCCATTTGTAAAGGACAAGATTGTAGCATTCGGCTTTCCAGATATTATTCTTCGACCGAAAGAGGTTTTTACTAAACTGCTGAATCGGTTAAATTATTCAGGGAGCGACGTGGTATTGGCACTGTTCCCAGCTCATAACTCCAAGACCATGGACATGATTGATATTGACGCGACTCTTCGCGTTCGAGCGATTCATCTAAAGCCAAGAACGTCACGACTTCGATATGCTTGGTTGTGCGCAGTGTGGACACCTGTGTTTACGGAGTTTTTGCATCAGTTTGTGCGCCAGGTGAAACAAGGTGAAAAGGCTGAGATGGTCGAAAACCACAGAATCGACGCTCAGGGTGATATTCCGGTGGGAGTCGTATTGAAAGAGGCGGTGAAGGCCAAGCTCAAGGTCGACGGAGTTACATTCCCCACAGGTCGATATATTGATATCGGTACTCCTCGGGCCCTTTCTATGGTTCACCGGTTTGTATCCCATTCTCGGCCATCGTACGTGACATGACTTAAGAGTGAAGGGTGATACAATTGCAGTGGCCGATGTTCGGTTGTAGGAAAACGGGAAGCGAGAACCGGGCATCGTTGCGGTGTCTAGATACAGAATATGGATAGGTAATTCTTGTATGCCTGAACGAGTGTCAGAGGATGTGTGAGATGTATGTGATTTGAACGTTGGGTTCGGCAGTGATGCTGTGCCAACAGAAGGATCTAAAGTTATGAAATACTTTCTGTGGTTTTTCATCATCTCATTGATGTTGGCGGTAAGCTCTAGCTCCGGATTCTGCGATTCGAGTTCGGTGAAGCCGCCCGCTACCGGTAAATCACCGACAGATAACACCATGTTGCCTGTTACGACACCTCAGACCGAGAAAGCTATCAGCCAGGTGATGATGGATAAACTTTCGAATGCGGTCGGTAGTGAATACGTGATCGGTGCCGAAGATGTCTTGGACATTACCGTATGGAGGAATCCGGACCTGTCGAAGCAAGTGCAAGTACGTCCCGATGGGCGAATTTCGATGCCGATCATTCGTGACGTGGTGGCCGTAGGGAAAACGCCTACTCAATTGGCTGAGGAAATGACGAACAAGCTGAAAGAATACGTCCAAAACCCTGTCGTTGCCGTGACCTTGAAAGAAGTCAATAGTTCCAATATCTTCTTGCTCGGTGAAGTTGCGCATCCTGGGAAATATCCCCTGAAGAGTAAAACCACGCTTTTACAGGGAATTACCATTGCAGGGGGATTTAAAGAATCTGCTGCGAGAAATCAGATCGTCATTTTTCGGTTTACGGAAACTGCGCCAGGTCAAAAGCGATTGACCGCGAGCTACGACGATATTGTGCTCCGCAGCGGAATCAGTGATAATTTCGAGCTCAAACCTGGTGATACGCTCGTAGTTCCGAGTGAGTCGATGGTGGTCTTCCCTGGTCGGTAGGGAATACCGGAAAGGAAGGAATACCGTGGACAATTACGGGGGATGGACAAGGATGAGCACGGCATATCTGTCAAAGATGAGAACCCTATCGATTGGACTCTTGTTGTGCTCCTTCACTGTCCAAGCCGGTTGTCTAGGGCCTGTGACATCGAGAGAATATAAAGCCTCCGACGTTCCGACTGAATTCCTTCTCGGTTCTGAAGATTTAATAGAAATCAATGTCTGGAAGAATCCCGATCTGTCAAGGGTTACGTTGATACGGCCCGATGGATATGTATCGATGCCGATCATCGGTGACATTCAGGCAGCAGGCCTTACGGCAGAGGCTCTTGCTGCGCAGATTACCGATCGCCTCAAGGGCTATATTCAGAATCCTTCAGTATCGGTCAACGTTAAAGAGCTCAACAGTTATTCGGTGTTTGTGTTGGGAGAAGTGACGAAGCCTGGTAAGTATCAGCTTAAATCGTATGTCACAGTGCTCCAAGCTATTTCGATGGCCGGAGGCTTCACAAACTATGCGAGCAAGAACCGGTTGCAAGTTGTGCGTGTGATCGAAAGCCCCGGTCACAAACGTCAGGAGATCCATATTCCCCTGCGTTATGATGATCTCGTCAGCGGTCGTGGTGAACCAGGTAACATTGTGTTGGCCTCCGGCGATACGGTGGTTGTACCGTGACGGAGCCATGTTGAACGTCCGAGACACTGCTGACTTTATTTTCCTCAAGTCCTAGGCGGACGGAACGGCAATCAGATCGGTGAGCCGTTGACCTTCATCGCTGAGCAGCCATCCCAGAAAAGGAGCGTTGGTGATTCCATTGTGGTCTTGTAGGCATGTTGAAATCGGACGGTTGTTCAGGTTCGTGGTTGCTGTTGTGCTTCTCTGGGGAATCTTGCCGACGTTGTCGATCCATGCAGAGACGATCATTGTCCCGTCGGCGAGTCTGCGGTCATATTATGATTCCAATGTGTATCGTAGGCCGAAGCAGTTATTAGCGCCCGGCACACAGGCCGATGATTTTGCGAACATGTTTGGCGCTAACATAGCGTTGTTGCATAAGACGCGAGACATCGACGTGGATATGAAGATGGGAGGAATCTTCCAAACCTATGTGGAAAACACGAACCGCAATTATTTCGGTGCATTGCTTAACGGCCACATTGGATTGGATCACTGGATTGATCAGTATGTCCGAGGAGCGAAGTTGCGCGTTATGGAGAACTTGCGATATACACCAGAACAACCGAGCTTTCTGCAAGGAGTGAGGGATCTACCTACAGACGTCGGTTTGACTACCGGCATCCAGGGATTTCGAGCCAATACGCTTTACAATACCACGCAGTTCAAAGGGACATATCCTGTGTCCCGAGATCTCGTCGTGGAAGGCGGGTATACATTTGTGATTCGGAGGGTAGGGAGAGTTCAAGGGGGAGACCTACCGGGAGCCACAGTCTACTTCGACACCATGGCGCACACCTGGTCCGGAGGACCTCGCTATCAGCTGACGCGAAACGACAGTGTCGCGGCCACGTATCGGCAGACTTTTATCACCCAGTCGGCGGCCCAAGGCGGCAGGAATTTTAATACCAATCTGATAGCGTTAGAAGGCGAGTATACAAAAGATTTTCAAGAATGGAGTTTCAGTATCCAAGGAGGAATCACGTTTGCCGAACCAGTGGGGCGGACATTTCCGTCAGGCGCCCTTACGGTGACAACTCAGCCCGAGCGAGATACCGTTGTCTATCTCAGACTTTCACGGCAAGGTATGCCATCGTTTTTCCTACAGGGTGGAGCGACAATCAGCAATGTTGCAGGTATGGGAATCAGCCGTAAAATTTATGAACGGCTCATCCTCGATGGGACGGTCAACTTTGGCTACAACGAATACTTCCCCAATACAGATAGGAAGCTTCAGAATATCACGGCATCGTCGAAGCTTGCCTATAAACTGACCAGAACCATTACAGGCGAGATCTTTTATATTTACCAAAACATTGACACTAATTCCTCGACACTCCAATTCCAATACTCGCGCAGTCAAGCGGGGTTAATGTTGACTGTCGCGTGGGAATGAGGCACTCGAGTGCCTTCCTTTCTTTTGAGTGATAAGATCGGCACCGACTGTTCTCGATTCATCTGAGTAAATGCGGGATGCCTGCACATTTCCGTCCTATTCAGGTCTCCACTGATGTGCGTATGGACTACAAAACGATGTTCGCATTGTGGGCTGGTCGGTAATGAGTGGCAGATTTCTAGGTGAGGAAGAGAGCCGTCTCAATCGGCCATTGCTCAGTCGAGGGCATAGAGTGTTGGTGACGGGAGCCAGCGGGTTTCTCGGCTCTCATCTCTGCCAGCGGCTGATTCAATGTGGAATGGAAGTGCATGCAGTTTCTCGTACGCTCGAAGGCGCTTTATCTGAAAATCCACGATGGTGGAGAGTCGATCTTGAAGACTATACTGCCACCAAAAACTTGTTCGAAAATGTGAAGCCGCACGCGGTGTTCCATTTGTCCGGTCAGGCGACAGCAGATCCGGACATCCGCCATGTTTTGCCGACGTTCCGAAGTCAGCTCCTTACAACAGTCCACGTGTTGACAAACGCATCAGAAATCGGTTGCCGACGCATCATTCTGACGGGGTCCTTAACTGAACCTCAGGCCGGTCAGGTAGATCGCCCCCCTAGTTCCCCATATGCGGCATCAAAGTGGGCAAGCAACGCATTCGGCCGGATGTTTCAAAGTCTTTATCAGGCACCCGTAGTAATTGTCCGCCCGTATATGGTGTACGGGCCGAATCAGAATCAAAAAAAAGTAATCCCATACTCTATACAGTCGCTTATGCGAGGGGATCAGCCGAAATTGACGAGTGGAAAGTGGCGTGCCGATTGGATCTATGTAGATGATGTGATAGATGGCTTCATCGCAGCCATGTTGGTCCCTGAAATTGAAGGCTTGACGATTGATTTGGGGACAGGGCAGCTGGTTTCAGTAGAAGCCATGATTCGACAGATTGTCGAGATTATGGGAGTATCGATTAAGCCGCAGTTTGGGGTGCTATCGGGTCGGCCATGTGAGGAGGTTCGAATCGCCGATGTAGAGCATGCACGTCGCGTATTAGGTTGGCAGCCGAAGATATCCGTCTATGAAGGTCTTAAAAGAACAATTGAATGGCATCGATCATCCAGTCCAATAAGCGCTGTGATGGATGTTGACTGCGATTAGGAAAGACTAACATGGTGCTTCCTTTATCCGACGTCACTATGAGAGAAACCGCGTGAGTCATCTGATGCAATCAAATATTCAAGTTATTCGTATCGAGCCGTCCAAGGGATGGGTGTCTGTTCAACTGCAAGAGTTATGGGCGTACCGGGAGCTGCTCTATTTCTTGATCTGGCGTGATGTGATGGTGCGCTACAAACAGACGGCTCTCGGCGCGGCATGGGCGATTATCCAACCCCTGTTCACGATGCTCGTCTTTAGCCTCTTTTTCGGTCGATTGGCGAAGATCCCTTCAGACGGAATTCCGTATCCGATCTTCACGTATGCAGCCTTGGTTCCCTGGACCTTCTTCTCACAAGGGCTGAGTCTAGCATCCAACAGTCTGGTCGGCAGTGCGAATCTGATTAAAAAGGTCTACTTCCCACGGCTGTGTGTCCCAATCGCGGCAGTGACCTCGGGTCTCATCGATTTTGCGATTGCTTTTACGATGTTGATCGCAATGATGCTCTATTACGGCATTTTCCCGGGGGTGAAGGTGATGTGGCTTCCTGTGATGCTTCTGCTGACACTTATCACTTCGCTGGGTGTCTCGCTGTGGCTTTCTGCGTTGAATGTCCATTTCCGAGACGTGCGCCATATCATCCCTTTTTTGACACAACTCTGGCTCTTTGCAACCCCGATCGCGTATCCGAGCAGTCTTTTGTCAGAGCCCTGGCGAACATTCTATAGCATCAATCCAATGGTCGGAGTGGTCGAAGGATTTCGTTGGGCCTTGCTTGGGGCGGAGACTGCGCCGGGGCCGATGGTGATGGTTTCCTTTCTGGCTGCCATAGCAATTTTGGTAAGCGGCCTATTTTACTTCCGTCGTCTCGAAAAGACGTTTGCAGACGTGGTTTGAAGCAACCGTAGGCAGCGTGCGCAGAAGAAATACGACACGGCTAAGATATAGCGCAGACGGCGCGTTTCACTCTGGGCGCACGGCGAGGGACCATGGGCGACATTGCCATACGAGTAGAAGAGATCGGTAAAAGGTACCGTCTCGGTAAAGCGGAAAAATACAAGACACTACGGGATACCTTGGCTTCAGCCTTCACCGCTCCATTTCTCAAGGTGGGGCGATTGTTACGAGGAGAGGCGGCGAACGACACTACTCAGGATGAGCAGATCTGGGCATTGCGAGAGGTGTCTTTCGAGGTGAGGCAGGGTGAAGTCATTGGGGTTATCGGTGGCAACGGCGCCGGTAAAAGCACCCTCTTAAAGATACTTTCACGGATCACCGAGCCGACGACAGGTTTTGCCGAAATACACGGGCGTGTCGGTTCGCTCTTGGAAGTGGGGACCGGATTTCACCAGGAATTAACGGGAAGAGAAAATATCTATTTAAACGGTGCGATTCTCGGTATGACGAAGAAGGAAATCGACAGAAAGTTTGATGAAATTGTCGCCTTTTCCGAGGTCGAGAAGTTTATCGATACTCCCGTAAAGCACTATTCCAGCGGGATGTATCTTCGACTGGCCTTTGCCGTCGCAGCCCATCTTGAGCCGGAGATTCTGATCGTTGACGAGGTGCTGGCTGTCGGGGATGCGGGATTCCAACAAAAGTGTCTGGGCAAAATGGGAGCGGTGGCTAAAGAGGGCCGAACCGTTTTGTTCGTCAGTCACAACATGGGAGCCATCACGCAGCTCTGTGGAAGGGCTGTGCAATTGGAGAAGGGGAGATTGACACGAAGCGGATCCGCTGGAGAAGTGGTGGCCGCTTATTTGTCGTCAGTAGCCGGGACGGAACTCAAGTCGAGCTGGTCAGACGAATCCTCCAAGCCTAATAGTTCTGAAGTCCAATTTAAGTCTGCACGGTTGTTGTCTGTTGATGAGCAGCCTCTCTCTATTACAAATTTTAACGAGTCGGTTCTGGTCGAGATCGCCTATGAAGTAAAGATTCCTATAAGAAATCTTTCCGTCACGTGTCTTCTTTATGATTCGATGAGTCGTCTCGTGTTTGAGTCGATGGATACCGATATGTCGGAATGGAATGGGCGGGTCAGAGAGCCTGATGTCTATCGTGCGACCACCAAAATTCCCCCCTCTCTCCTTAGACCTGGACGCTACCAATTAACGTTCGCTGCATTCATCGAGGGTGTGAAGGTTATTGCGCGTCTTGACAGGGTGTTGGCGTTCGATGTGTCAGGAGTAGGATACACCTTGCAGCCCAAGCGTGATGGTATCGTCTCGCCTGTGCTTGATTGGACGGTATGCCGATTCAGCGAGCACGAGCGGATGGTCTAACGCCTTCTCTGTCGCTCAATAGGGACCTAATCGAACGTCGAATATTGAGAAAAACGTCCGAGCTGTTCCATTCGGTTCTGGCAATGACAATGCGCTATCTAGTCTAGGTGCATGATGCTGTTCCCTGCCATGCTTGAAAGGTCTATCATCGTGTCGGCACACCCGGACGATGAGGTGTTATGGTTTAGTTCCATCTTGGGTAAGGTAAATGAGATCGTCGTCTGTTTTGTGAATAA
The DNA here is from genome assembly GCA_025936075.1 of Nitrospira sp. Taxonomy (GTDB): domain Bacteria; phylum Nitrospirota; class Nitrospiria; order Nitrospirales; family Nitrospiraceae; genus Nitrospira_D. Next base: position 23,483 of record JAICUC010000013.1, read on the forward strand.
CGAGTCTTGCCCGGAGTGGACTGTCGGACGACGAAAGAGTTTGTCGGCATACCCGCTGAAGAATCTATCCATTCTCAATATCAATCAGTCAGAAGTGTTCAATGGTGGGGATTGGAACAACCCGGTGGTGACAGACTATGGAATAGAGATTACGAATAAGAAAGTCTCTCATCGGAGTGAACAATACAAAAACAATTACGAGCAGCTCAAGCAGCAGCTGGAAGCGCACGTGATGGGATGTCTCAATGTCTTTACCCATAATCCTTGGGGTGAGTACGGACATGAAGAGCATATACAGGTATATCGGGTGGTGAAAAGTTTGCAAGGCAAGATGAAATTTAACTTATGGTATACGAACTATGTCAGCAATAAATCGTTCAAGCTGATGTTAAATCATCTGAATAGATTTCATTTTGGATATGCGTCTTTCGAAACGAATAAAGCGCTGGCGCACGAGATCCGAGACATTTATAAGAGGAATAAATGTTGGACCTGGTATGATCACTGGGAATGGTACAGCGAAGAATCATTTGTTATAGAAAGGGATTTTGAACAAGGGGATAAGAGAGTCGGGAATCTGTTTCCAACAAACCTCATCAAAGTCAGTCTTCCTCCGGTACGAACAAGAAAAGTATCTTCTTATTACTCAGTGATAGGGCGAACGATGAAGAAATTAATGAAGGAAATCTTCAGAAAATTCGGTGTAGAGATAAGACCATATGTACCCAATGTGTATGAGAAAACGGTATCGCTTGAGCCTGAAAAACAAACGCAAGGTACAGTGCTTTTATCCTATCACATTAAGCCATTCCTCTTAAAATCGGACGAACCCATTCCAAATTCGCATACCAGCCAGTGGCGCTGTTTGCAGATTGCGAGAACGTTTTTGGATCTTGGATATTCTGTCGATGTGATTGATTCCCATAACCACGTCTTTCAGCCGAAGAAGCCGTATGTATTATTCGTGGGCCACCGGATTAATTTTGATCGGATTGCCGGTCTGCTAAATAGTGACTGTATCAAGATCGCCCATCTGGATACAGCTCATTGGGTCTATAATAACTACTCGACCTATCGACGTAAATTGGAGTTGCAGCAGAGAAGAGGAATAACGATCAAAGGGAGCGATCGAATCGTAGAGCAGACTCTAGCCCTCGAACATGCTGATTGTGTTACCCTTTGTGGTAATGATTTTAACGTGAATACCCTTCGGTATTTAAGCAAACCGATTTACAAACTTCCTCAATCGCCGGCGGTTATTTACCCTTGGCCGGATGACAAAGAATTCGACTCCTGTCGGGCAAATTTTCTCTGGTTCGGTAGCCATGGCTTCGTGCACAAGGGCTTAGATTTGGTATTAGAAGCGTTTGCTGAAATGCCGGATTATCATCTCTATGTGTGTGGTCCGTTAAAAAAAGAAGAAGATTTCGTAACAGCGTACCATAAAGAGCTCTATCAAACCCCCAATATTCATGCTGTGGGGTGGGTCGACGTGGAGAGCCCTGAATTTATTGGAGTGGCTAAGCAGTGTCTGGGGGTGGTTTATCCCTCTTGCTCTGAAGCAGGCGGAGCAAATGTGATTGTTTGTATGCATGCAGGGCTGATTCCCCTGGTCAGCTATGAGTCGAGTGTTGACGTGGAGGATTTTGGCGTGATGTTCAAGGATAGCTCCGTCAATACCATACAAAATACCGTGCAAATGGTATCCAATCTTCCTTCTGACCGGCTCCGGCAGATGGCCAGGAAAGCGTGGGAATTTGCACGGGCTAATCATACAAAAGAAAAATTTGCAGAAGACTATAAGAAGCTTGTTGTGAATGTGTTGGAAAATGCGGGACGCAAGGAGTCCTAGCAGTAAACAATCTGCCGCCAATGGTCGAGTCAAATTTTCGA
>JAICUC010000066.1 GCA_025936075.1 Nitrospira sp.
CGCGTAACGTTTGAGGACGGCCAGTTCTTGCTGCGGACCATACCCGGATTGTCCCAGATTGGCGACGGTCGTTTGTACGAGTGCGGCCAACCGCGTGGTCGCCAACATCGAGCTGGGCAGCATCGGTGATTCAACATAGGAGTCGCCGATCACCGCAATATCGGCTGTTGTAAGATCCTCCTCATTTCGGAAGCCGTTCTTGTCATACTTCAGCTCAAAGGGCTCGGCAGGGCGAGAGGGAAGGCAGAGAACCTCGCCGAGGTTCCCTCGACTAAATTCCATTTTGACGGTACGGTAGGGCGCCGGCTTGGCCACAAGTTCGGGATCAGGGAGATAGCCCGGCTCCTCACCGAGGAGATTGCCCGAGACAGAGAAGGTCCGCCGATAATCGACCAGCTTCACAACGGCAGGCAACTCTACCAGGAACACGGCCACTCCAAGGGCGATCGTCATCACAATGAATTGGCGTCGAATCTCCTGTCGAGGCACACTCGAAAGCAACGCATATCCCCCCCACACAATCAGGTACGATGCGATAAGGACGCTGGATAAATGCCGTGCATCTGCAATGCCTGTCATAATTGTCAACACGTAGATCGCGACGAATAAGCACAGTGTCAGACCCAGAATGAATCGTCTGATATTTCGACTCGACATATCCTTTACAGTACTCCTTCTTTCTACCGGCTCTGGGTTACATCTAGATTTGTGGAACGCGCAGATTCCTCACACATGTGTCTCGATATCTTACGAAGTTCTGAATGAAGAAACCTACCGTTCAACGGCAGTCTAACTGAAGACCGTCCATCGTAACTTAACTCCCCGTAATTGAGGGCTAGGGAAATGTCTAGGTGCGGTCCAGCGTGCAGCCACGAGGCGGTGTGAGACTCTATCATCTTATGAGAGATCGGTCCAACATGATGATCAAGTAGCATCAAATACAGTCATCACCTGAGCTTCCCTACTTACGATGAGGCGGAAACAGTTGCACTGGAAGCCGCGCAAGCTGAGATTGATTCACGTGGACCTCTCCGCTCATCGAGTACCGCGTCAGCTCTCTCGTTGATTACTCTAGGAATTTGCACAGTACCGGCCGAGATATGGAGCCGATAGAGTGACCAGTAGACAGCGTGGGGAATGTTTTGAAGGTAGGTGAGACACTACTGAACAAAAGATGACACTTGCGCTGTTCAAGAAAGCTCCGCCCTCGGAAGAGGACGGAGCTTTTTGTGTTCCAGCCGGCTGCTGTCATCTCGTCGCATCCCGAAGACCTCCTTCCCGATGACAGGGCGCCTCTTCGCTCGATCGGTTCACTCCGCCCATGACGATCTGGACACCACACTATAAGCACCATATGATACCGCCCTGTTCGATGGGGGACGGAATATGTCAAAAATCTTGCTTAATTTATTGGGAATCCTCGAGCGTTGTAACTGACACGCAACAAGGGAGGTTATTGATGGGCATTGCCTCGCTTTTTCGCAAAGTGTCTCAGCAACAGGGTACCGCATCCCCGCCTCATCACTATCGCGAGCGCGCGGTCTCCGAAGACTGGCTGTTTCACGGAAAGGATGAGGTCGGACGTGAGGGCTGGTTTGTACGAATCGAAGTCACCGGGATGTATCCCCGGCGGTATGGGCCGTTTGCCACGCAAGCAGATGCCTGTGAGTTGTTGGAGGACTTCCTGCACGATCTGGTGGAGCCATTCGGTAATCTTGAACGTGACCTGGACCGTCCTGAGCAGACTTGCGTGATCGAAGGAGTTCCCCGCTTGGAGGCGACACCAGGGGAGTAGTAAGCCAGGGCAACGTCTTCACACGCGGTGTGCCGCTAATGACCGGCGTTTCCAGGATTCATTCACAACGCTTTTCATTCCGCTTTTTCTCTCGGTAATCGGAGTACCCTAGGGTCTGTTCACACCTTGAATTGTGAATCGAACTCATGTACAAACCCGCCTCCGTTAAGACGCCCTCACGGAAAGAATAACGACAACAAAGGAGTTCGAGATGGGAGCACAGTGGTCCCTGAGTCAAGAAGAAGAAGACCTGCATCGCCAGGGTCTGTTTCGAAAAGCGCGAAAGGGCGATGAGAAAGCCAAGCTTGAGTTACAGGAAGTCTATGGCGTGCGACTCTGGTCCGAGCAGGAACGGGCCGCATTGACGTATGAGAATCCTCGGTTTGCCAAACGCGGTAACCGGAAGGCGTGAAAATCTCAATAGGTGACACGGTGAACTTCGCGAAAAAATTTAAAACCTTGCATAAATACAAGCGGTAACGTTGCATTTGGCGTTACCGCTTTTTACCGCCGTTTACCGTTTTAATCACTACGCTATTCACTCCGCTTTTTCCCAGCCTCAGCCCCTAGGAGCTTCCCATATAGTGTTGATGGGGAAGACGTGTATCCTTGGGATCTGTTTTCCCCCACGAGTATCCCTATGATCCTACGGCTTGTGCCCAAAAACGAAATGCGGGCCGACGAACGACTCAGCCGACTGGATCAGCAGGTTGAAGAGTTTGTGCAGTCGCCGGAACATCCCCTTGAGAGTCTCATCGTGATGGGTGCGTCAGCTGGCGGTCACCGCGCAATTCAAGAAGCAGTCAAGGGCCTATCGCACGACCTCCCGGCAGCGGTGATTATCCTGCTCCATTCAGGCACCAGGACAGGGTCGGAATATCCGTACGAGAGCATCTTCAGCCGGTCCACTGAGCTTCCTGTCCAGGCGGTTCAGGAGGGAGGAGAGCGAGTGCAGCCGGGACGGATCTATGTGGTGCCGCCTGGACACAGTGTCATACTTCAAGAACGGACGATGCTGCTCGAACCGCTCATCCCCGTCCACCCGGTGACCACGATCAATCGGTTATTTGAGTCAGCGGCGAAGGCGTATCACGATCGGGTCATCGGCGTTGTTCTGACCGGGCTGTTGCGAGATGGCACGGCAGGGCTGAAAGCGGTGCACGAGGCCGGAGGGCTCACAATGGTGCAGAATCCCGCCGAAGCGGAGTATTCGGATATGCCGCAGAACGCGATGAACGATCTCCCCGTCACCTTTTGCCTGCGTCTGGCCGAAATTGGTCCAGCCTTAGACCTCCTCGCTCGCCGTGGAACGATATTCGAAAGCGGACTGGCGGTCTCGGTGCGGGTGCTGAAGGAACGCGTGGCCTTGTTTCGACGACTGATTACGCAATCGACGCGCAATCTCGACACCCGCGATTTTTTGATCGCTCAGTTGGCAACACTACAGGAAGACTTGCTCGCGACACAGAAGTTGCTGAACGAAACTCTCGCAGTCGATCGGGACAACTGTTAATCCCATTCCTATGCTTTTCACTCCACTTTTTTTGGTAATCTGAATACCCGAGCCCGCCTCCATTTAACACCACAACAAAGGAGTCGCGATGGGAGAGAAGTGGTCCCTGAGTCAAGAAGAGGAAGACCTGCATCGCCAGAGTCTGTTTCGAAAGGCGCGAAAGGGCGACGAGAAAGCCAAGATTGAGTTACAAGAAATCTATGGCGTGCGACTCTGGTCCGAGCAGGAACGGGCCGCGTTGACGTATGAGAATCCTCGGTTTGCCAAACGCGGTAACCGGAAGGCGTGAAAATCTCAATAGGTGACACGGCAAATTTCAAACCTCGCATAAACACTAACGAGAACGTTGCGTTTGGAATACCACCCTCTACCGCCGTTTGCTGTCTTTTACCGTAATTTGAACGCTGCGGTGCTGGACTGGGACGGTAAGGCCAAGGGCTTACTTGAAGACCGCTCCTCCGTACCTTCGCCGATCAGCGTAGGAAGCGGTACGAAGTTCAGGCTTGGGGGTCCTAGGCGGAGTTATTCAGGATGTCAGTGGGGTTAACGACAGTGGCGGAGAGGGAGGGATTTGAACCCTCGGTAGAGATTTTGTCCCTACGGCGGTTTAGCAAACCGCTGCCTTCGGCCACTCGGCCACCTCTCCGCATCGGGTTTTCAATAAGTTACGCGGGTCTAAGCACTCGCCTTTCGGGTGCGGAGTGAATATTTCACCAAGAAAGTCCTTCGACCCAGGCCATCCTGGAAGGATCGGCGTGCGCATATCGATTGAGCCTATTAATCGATAACCAGCCGGCCAGTTTCGTCGCCATAATCGAGTCCACTCCGTTCTCCATCAAACGACTAGCAAAAGTATGCCGAAACGATTGCAGAGGTCACGTCCTGGAGGTTCGCCGCCTTGCACACGGCGTTGAACCCGCGTACTGATTTATACGGGATGCCGCTCGCCATTGTAAACACCCATTCCGCGTCGAGCGGATGGCGATGAGCAGCTTCCTGAGCACGGCTGAATTGTCGTCGCATCATTCACGCCACGAGACGTCAGCGGATGCTCCTGCTCGTTATCAAAATAGCCACTGACGGTTCCATGGACAGTGTCTTCTCCTGCCTATCGGGATTGATCAGTTGTTGGGCAACTTCTTTAAGCAGTAAATGCCGAATCACATCACTTCGGCTCGTGCCTGAGACACGGTTGAGACGATCGAGGAGTTGTCGCTCGAAGAGACTTAATAAAGCTGGGAAGATTTCCGCGTCATAGCGCCAAACGCAAAAAAGCGGATAAACGCATCGCGTCCTTCCGCCTTCAGTCGTTGAGTTGTACGGGATTTAGGTGCAAAAAAAGCCACAGGCGACTCCCTATGCGAAGTGTCTTCCGCGATAGGGCGTCCACACCGTGGCCGCTTCGATTGCTGGCGTCTCCCCTGCCACCGGCAGGATCATGACCCTCACCGAAGCCACCGGCTCACGCAATCTCTCCCTCCTCAGTCCGGCCCGAGACACCGCCTCAGGCTCCTACTGATTTGGAACCTGGCTGATCGAGAACCGATCAACCGATAGGTTTTTATATAGAAGCTATCGAAAAAAGGGAAGAGGAAAATTATCTCATGTAGAACATGAATTTATGTATATAACATAACAAAATCGAGCGGCACGAGTTTAGTTATCAATTGCCTTCGTAGGCATCCCCATCATGACCGGCATGTCAGGGGTACAGCAGGCTTCTTGTCTGTCCTGTTGCTCGCTGAAAACCTGTACGTCCTCCATTGTCTTGTAGGCTTCCCAGGGTGTCCCTGATGGATCTTGCACCCAAGACTTGTCAGACTTGGCATAGCAGCATACCGTTTCACCTTCATCGAACAGGGAGACAGCGGCCCCTTCTAAGCGTTGGCGTAACTCTGTCAGTTCACCATCCTCTTCGACCTGGATACCGAGATGATCTACACCTTTCTTCTCAGTGCGGGTAGAAATGGCGAAGTTCACCCGAGGATCATCAAGGAGCCACTTCGCATAATCAGACTTGGTCTTGACCGGTTCCACTCCGAATAAGGTGTTATAAAACTTGATGCCTTCTTCAATGTTGTCGACTCCAACATGGACGTGCAAGCGTTTCATGATCGTGCCTCCTTCGGTTTAACTGACAACTCAATGATCGAGCAACCGCGCTTCTTGTCATTGCGAATACTTGCAAACTCCGCACTACAGCAATCTTTGACCATGAACTGAATAAGGTTGTTGAAGAAATCGAAGTTGGCTGAGTAGATGATCGACCGTCCATCGCGTCTGGATGAAATTAGCTTCGCATGCTGCAGGTAGCGAAGATGGAAGGAAAGTGTGTTGTGCGGGACATTCAGAGACTCACTGATCGTTCCGGCAGGCGTTCCCTCTCGCCCGTATTCCACCAGCAGACGAAACACGCGCAACCGGGTTTCTTGTGACAGTGCATCGAACGCAATCAGAGCATCTTTCATGTCCATATGTCGATGGTACTAGACATATCGAATAGTTGTCAAGGCCTCTTGCCCTTAGCTATAGACATGATTGCTAAGTGACACCGAATAGAAGTATTCTCACAACCATTATAATCGGCCATTGATTAATCGGGCATATGGGAAAACGAAAGAAACGCAAACATCACACTAGGGGAGAATAGGTAGAATACAAAGCCGAATTCCACTCACAATCCCTGTGGTTCATCGCCAAACGATCAGAACAATTCCCATAACATTAGCGAACACCCAGAGTCGCCCAATAAACTATCCACGGTCGAACAGGATAAGAAACACTGGTTGGATTATTGTGTTTTTGGAGCTGCGATAACAGCAGCAATTGCCACCGGATTCGCCGCCTGGTTTACACACCAGCAGGTTGGCATTGCTGAAGATACGGCGAAAAGACAGCTACGTGCCTATTTGAGTGTGAGTCTGGTGTCCAATGCGCTACAAAACTTCGGAGAGGGAAAAGTTGCGCATGTTCAAGGAAAATACGAAAATATGGGTCAAACGCCAGCGTACAAAGTCAAGTGGCAGTCAGGTATCAATGTTCTACGGAATACAGGAACTGCCGATATAGCCTATGGTGATTGCTCCATTATTACGAGTAGTCCAGAAGGAAGTAGTGGATACCTGACAAGAACTCCTATCTATCCTGATAAGGACAGGCCCATGCCATTTTCCAAAGGCGAAATCGAACGCATCCAGGCTGGAATGGATGCAATCTATTTCAGCGGTCGAGTTTGTTACAGAGATATCTATGACGAAGCACAGCTTGTCGATTTCTGTATGTATTGGGCTTGGGATCGCAGCAAAGGCCGGTTGGACACTGACGGCACCTACTGTAGGAATGGAAATGGCCCACCAGAGATGAAGGGTTTCATAGCTTCAACCCTTCGTTGGTCAGTCACTTAAATAGAAGTGTTTATCACCTTTCGAGCCTATATTCTGTCAAACCAAATCAATGCCAGCAATCTGGATGGGATAGACACTCTCGTGCATGAGTTGACAGCGGAAGGAGGGAAGGATATGAATCGCAGGGCCAAGACATCCACGCCTCAGCGGGTGGTTGCAAAGTATGATAGCGGCTCACAATAGGAGATGAAGGCCATGCTACCTTCCAATAGTGAGCATCATCGTGAGAATGAATCGTCTTCGGTAAAACCCATCCTGTGGGCGACAATCAGCTTCGGCCTTTTGTGGGCCTATATTCTCTGCGTGGCGTTTCTAGATGAAACGATTGCTGGTGTTAAGATTTCAGCACCACATATTATGATCGGCACCCTGGCTGGATTTGTCTTTTTAGGCGTGTTGTTCACTTGGGCCAGGAACCGAAGAGTGTTGGCCAATACAGCGATCCGAGATGCGTCTCTTGGAGCGTCATCCGTTGTAGTCGCGCTCATATTATTCGATCTCGGATACAGTGTGTTCCTGAACTCGTTTGCGCCTCGTGTGGCACCCGGTGATCGGTATTCAGATGTGAACTGGTGGATCGGAGAGCTTTACCCAGGAGTGTACTTCCCGACAGAGAAGAATTTTCGCCTTCATAAACCGGGGTGTACTATCACCGCCTCCCATTATGGAGATATGTATCACCCGACGTTGCTAGCTTCCCCGCTATTATCCTCTTCGGTTTTTTCCAAAAAGCATGTGACCATATCGATTAATGATGAGGGATTCCGCGAGACGACCAATCTTGACGGTCACAAGATATTGGCACTTGGTGACTCGTTCACGTTTGGCTGGGGGATTGACCAAGACCGGACTTGGGTGGAGCTCTTAGAACGTTCAATAGGTAAGCCCATCTATAATATGGGAATGCAGGACTCCTCCCCAAAACAGGAGTTCTTGCTGCTCGAACATGTCATCGACTCACAAAAACTCGATTTCAGGGGCGGGGTACTGCTATGGATGATTTTCGAAGGCAACGACTTAATAGATTCATATGATGACCTGCATCCGGTTCAGAAATCCGTATCGACATCTGGTTGGCTATTCAAGGACACGATCCTTGAAACCCTCTGGGGTCTCCCCGCTATGGTGCGGCAGGAGTCGGTTTTTGCAAGGTTCAAGGATGGCCGCGCAACATTTTCAGAGCTTGGTGGAAGGAATCGAACAAAAGACCATTATGTTATCGATGGAATACCATCACCCTATCCGCTCTACGTGTCTCCCCAATTGGGAGCGAAGCTGTTCGTATCGTATCAGATCAAAGGTGCCCAGCGCTCTGAACAATATGTTGAGTCGCATCCTAATCGGCTTGCCCTTGAGAAGACCTTTGAACGCATGAAATCTCTAGCGCAACGGGCAGGCTTTCGAGTTGTGGTCATCATCGCGCCAAGTGGTGCACGATTACATGGAGCGGAGTTTGAAGATTTCCCGACCTTGTCAGAACGATCCTATTTCAATATCCTGCTCTCACGGCTGGCCGGGCAGTATGGTTTTGAGATCGTTAATCTGGAAGAATCCCTGCGGCCGTATGCCACGAAAGAATTGCTTTATTTTCGCGATGATGATCATTGGGATGAACGGGGCCATATGGCGGTCGCCGACATTTTAAGCAGGTTCCTTCGATAGTGATAGAACAGTGACAACTCGTTCCCCTGTCCTAAAAATGGCAAGGGAGTGACTATTCATAGCTATTGCATTAGCAGTAGCGTGTGTAAGAGTATTGTCTAGCTACTCATCAAGACGACGGCGCGGAGAGTAAAGCGGAAGGCGTGGTTTAATAACGGGAGAAGCTGCCCCTCTCCGCCATCCCATAGAATCTCTCCTCACCTTTTCAGTGAGATTTCTGTTGTGAGAATTGAAAAGCCTATCGTATTCTTACAAGCCACATTTGCCCATCGCCCCTCATAAGAAAGGACCTCTACCCCATGAGAAATCGTCTATTATGTTTTGCGCTAGGGTTTTCTCTTCTCGCGACCCCGCTCTTGGCCGCCTCATCAGATCCGGTCAATGATGACCAGAAAACATTGTATGCCCTTGGATTGGCGATCAGCCAATCGTTGGGAACCTTTGCCCTAAGCGAGACCGAACTCGATATGGTCAAAAACGGCATCACCGACGGCGTCCTGAAGCGCCCTCACAAAGTCGATCTCCAAACATTTGGGCCGAAGATTCAACAATTGCAACAGGGTCGATTGGCCGTTGCTGCCGAGAGTGAGAAGAAAGCAGGAGCCACATTTACGGCAAAGGCGGCTTCGGAAAAAGGAGCGACGAAAACGGAGTCAGGGATCATCATCACCACCATCAAGCCAGGTACCGGCGCGACGCCGAAAGCCACCGATACCGTCAAGGTCCATTACCATGGCACCTTGACCGATGGAACGGTATTCGATAGTTCCATCAAGCGAGGGGAACCGGCGACATTCCCGTTGAACAAGGTCATCAAGTGTTGGACAGAGGGAGTTCAACAGATCAAAGTCGGGGGAAAGAGCCGACTGGTGTGTCCGTCCAATCTGGCCTATGGTGATGCCGGTTCACCGCCGGTCATTAAGCCGGGATCCACGTTAGTCTTCGAAGTGGAGTTACTAGAGATCGTCACCAACTGACCGCTTCGCTGTGCCGCCTCTGCAAAGAGGCGGCACGCCATTCGATTCCTCGACGCCCGCCGATCCCAGAACGACCATCCACCCCTCCAATGAATCCGGATGAATCCGATAGTGGAACGATAGTGAGCGAGAGGATCTTCACGAATCGCGAAGACGCCGCATCTCCTTCGCCCCTCCGTTGGCTGATTGTCGGGCTCCTCTTCGCCATCAGCGTCGTCACGTACATCGATCGCGTCAATATTTCGGTTACCGCGCGTCAGATGATGCCGGCGTTGGGACTGACGGAGCAGGAGATGGGATTTGTCTTCTCCGCATTCGTCATCGGATACGCCTTGTTCCAGGTTCCTGGTGGGTGGCTCGGTGATCGCTGGGGCGTTCGCGTCGTCCTCATGACGGCACTGGTCTGGTGGTCCTGTTTTACCGCTTGGACGGCCGTTGCCGCTACCTCTTTTCTGGCCGCGCCGCTCGGAATCGTCGGAGCACTGGCCCTCGTCAGGTTTCTTCTCGGTGTCGGAGAAGCGGCGGCATTGCCGACCTTTAACCGAGCCGTCACCGACTGGCTTCCCGCTCATGAGCGCGGTCTCGGCATCGGCATCGCTATCGGAGGAATAGGGGTCGGCGCCGCGATCACCCCGCCCATCACCGCGTGGATCATGTTCAACTATGGCTGGCAATCCGCCTTTTATCTTTCAAGTGGGATCGGATTCGCCCTCGCAGCCGTCTGGTGGTTCTCGGTCGCCGATCGCCCGTCACATCACCCCCGGCCCACTCATGACGAAGCCACCCCGTCTACAACTCCGGCCGCTCCAATACGCCCTTCGATACCGTGGGCGATCCTACGGAGGACACCGAGTGTGTGGTGGCTGACGCTGAGTTACGGATGCTTGGGTTATGTCGCCTATGTCTACATGTCATGGTTCTATCTCTACCTTGTCAACGAGCGGGGCTTCAGTGTGTTGCGAGGCGGATTGTTTGCTGCCGCTCCCTTTCTCGCAATCCTCATATCGTGTCCGCTCGGCGGATGGGTCACTGATCGGTTGGCGATTCGGCGAGGAGTGACGAAAGGCCGTCGGATAGTGGGCATGATCGGTATGGGGCTGGCAGCGGGCTCCATCGCCCTCGGTGCCGCTGTAGAATCTCCGTATCTCGCCATCGCGAGTTTGTCATTGGGTGCCGGTTGGCTCTATTTCACAGTCGGCGCCTATTGGTCCTCGACGAGCGATCTATCACCGACCCACGCCGGCAGCCTCTCAGGCCTCATGAATATGGGGGCCAATCTCGGCGGGGCAATTTCTCCGACGCTCACGCCATGGCTTGCGCAACGGTGGGGGTGGGGCGCTTCCCTCGGCCTCGCTGCCTTCATTGCGCTGCTCGGCGGAATCCTGTGGTTGCGCATCAAGCCCGGAGAAGGGCTCGCGCGAGACAGTGCTGAGTGCTGAGGCACGAGTGCCGAACAGTTTCTCTCAGGACTCAGCACTGGTGGTAAGACTTGTCACGATGAAGACCGCCTTGCTACATTCATGACGATGGCACTCGAGTTTCGAAAGAAAGATCCCCGGGTCACGATCACGACGAGATTCGGTGAGATCAAGATTCGGTTCTACTCCGATGCGGCGCCTCGCCATGTGGAGAACTTCATCAATCTCGTCAAGATGAAGTTCTATGACGGCACCGCGTTCCATCGTGTGGTGCCCGGCTTCCTCATTCAGGGGGGCGATCCATTGAGCAAAACTTCCGATCGCGCGCTCCACGGCACGGGCGGACCGGGATACTTTCTTTCTCCCGAGCCGAACGATCAACCCCATAAGCGCGGCGCGGTCTCCACAGCGAAAATGCCCCGTGAGAGCAACAGCACGCGCGACTTCAACGACAACGGCTCGCAGTTTTTTATTTGCGTGGGAGAGAACGGCGGTTTGGATCGGCGGTATACGGTGTTTGGAGAAGTCTTTCGTGGGATCGAGATTGTCGATAAGATTGTCGGTGTCCCTCGAGACGAGCGGGACAACCCGCTCGATCCGATCACGATGACGATGACCGTGAAGGAGTAGGGATCGGCGTCGGTGCGGCATTCCTGCAATTCCGATGGGTGGAGAGACCGATCATGTGAAAGGTGCCGTTCTCCAGGCGGCAGATTCTGAATCCATCCGGCTCGCGGGGAGGATCGTCAGAACAGGCGGACTTGTCGCGTTTCCGACCGAAACGGTCTATGGACTCGGTTGCGATGCGATGAATGCCGACGCAGCAGCAAAGGTCTTCGAAGCCAAGCAACGTCCTCAGTTCGACCCGCTCATCGTCCACATCGCTGATCCAAAGCAGTTGAACAATGTCATTGAATCCCTGCCCATTCCGGGACAGCGGCTCATGGATGCCTTTTGGCCGGGTCCGCTGACGCTGGTGTTGCCAAAACAGCCGGCAGTCCCGGATCTCGTCACGGCCGGGCTTTCAACGGTCGCGGTCAGAATGCCGAACCATCCTGTAGCACAGGCGCTTATTCGAGAAGCCGGTACTCCGATCGCCGCCCCCAGCGCGAATCCCTTCGGCTATGTCAGCCCGACGACCGCTCGGCACGTTGCTGATGGGCTGGGGAGCAAAGTAGATCTCATACTCGACGGAGGACCATGCCCGGTTGGGGTGGAATCGACGATTGTTTCACTGGCTGGACCACAGCCTGAATTGTTACGCCCCGGCAGCATCACCATCGAACAGCTCCGCGCCGTCATCGGCTCTATTCGCCGGTCGTCGTCCGTGAATGAAAAGCCGATCGCGCCCGGTCAATTGTCACGCCATTACGCGACACGGACGCCCCTGACGATCTTGGCCTCCATAGGAGCAAGGCCTACCCTGAGCGATGATGAACGCGCGGGCTTATTGATTCACTCGCAAGCCGGAGATACCGACGATCGTTTTACAGCCGTTGAAGTGCTCTCTCCAACCGGCGACCTGAGGGAAGCTGCACGTTGCCTGTTTGCAGCGCTGCGAAGGCTGGACTCCGCTGGTCTGGACAGAATCTATGTGGAGCCTTGCAAGGAAGAAGGACTTGGGGTCGCGATCATGGATCGCCTGCGCCGATGCGCCGCGCCATGACGGCGCCTCCTGTTCTTCATGACTTGCAGAACGGGCACACTCCACTTTTTCCTTCTCCTCGTTCCTCACTGTCCCGGTCCCTGCGCATATCATGTCCGCTGGAACAGGAGCTTGGCGATCGAGATACGATTCTTATCGACAATCGCGACTACGATAATCACATAGGAGAGAAGCCGCAGGAGATAAATAAGCGGCTCGAATTCGTCGTTTCCAAGGTGTACGGCCAATACCAGGCGGCTCGCGCTTCCGAGCACAAAAGACGAGGTGAACAAGAGAAAGAACCGGTCCCGCGTTACTCTCCAATAGTGCAGAAAGAACAGTGCCAAGACGACTTCGCTCATCACGAGGGCTCCCAGCAGGAACTCTTTCAGCGCTATCGATTGAAGCATGGACCGCACGCATCACTTCGATTCGGAAATCAAGCCGAACAACAGAAGGCCATGTGCCGCCAGCGCAATGGCATAGCGGAGGACGCTCAAATCCATCATGGGAAAGACCAGCTTATCAGCCACCAGTAAAAGGTTATTGATCGTGACGACGACGAAAAAGAGACCGCTCCAGAACAACAGCTGATACCGGCTCCCCTTGTAGGCCCGCAGCAGCAACCAGGCACAGAGTCCGGCAGTCAGGGCACAGAGGCCGTAGATGAATGAGGCCATCATTCTTCCTTGGAAAAGAACCGGAACGCCTCGGCAAACTGTTCCATCCGCATTTGGACCTTGGCATGCACAAGATTCGACACCGGCACGAGGTGCTTCGAATAATAATAAGCGAGCCGATCCACCATTTCCCGAAGATCTCCGGTATCCGGCCTGTACCGATAGACCGGCTTCGGTTGCTCCCGCGTGCACACCAGCAGACCATGGCGGCACAACCCGTCCAGCACCGGCGCACAGTCTTCCTCGGAGATATACAGCCGGTCCGCTACCTGTTTGCTTCCCCACCAGGTATCCGGGCTTTGACGCAGCAGCAGCACCGCTTCCAACTGCGCGATCGAATCGATACGATCCAGAATGAACCGGGCGACTTCCTGTGGGATGACCGAATGTTCCA
>JAICUC010000137.1 GCA_025936075.1 Nitrospira sp.
CGCCGAGTTTGCACCAGGCCGCTCCCTCGCCGCCGCGCAACATCTTCAGTCCGAACACGTCCTGATAGACCTTCACCGCTTTTTTGGCGTCGGTGACTTCGATCACCACATGGTTGCAACCGTATACATGGACCGACATGCGTCACCTCTTGCCTTTCACGATCCATCGGCAGTGGATGGACCGGTTCACGCCTTTTCTATGACGGACACGAACACCTCAACCGGCTGTGCACCGGAAATTCCATACCTGTTGCCGAAGACGAAGTACGGCACCCCTCGAATGCCCAACGTATGACCGACCGACTCTTCCGCTTTGACCTCCGCGGCTCCCTCTTCGCTCGCGAGGAACTCGCCCGCTTTTAACCCCGCTCGATCGGCCAACTCTACCAGTATTGACATGGAGCCGATATCGAGACCTTCTTCAAAGTATCCTTTAAATAATCGATCGACCACCGCATCTTGCCGCCCATGGATGCCGGCGTACCAAATCAAACGATGCGCGAGAAAGGTATTCGGGGTGCGAAGGATCTTTTCGAATGCAAAAGATATCTTTTCGTCGCTTCCAGTCTCCAATAAGCGCTGCTCCATTTCCTTGAAAGCATCCAGGCTGCCGAATTTGGCGGTGAGATAGGCAGTTCGATCCATCCCATTCTTCGGCATGG
This sequence comes from Nitrospira sp., assembly GCA_025936075.1. Lineage (GTDB taxonomy): Bacteria > Nitrospirota > Nitrospiria > Nitrospirales > Nitrospiraceae > Nitrospira_D. Next base: position 663 of record JAICUC010000137.1, read on the forward strand.
TCGGATTCAATTGAAACGGCCTCCATGCGACATGGGCCTTCACTGTTTTGTCCGCTTGCCGTAACGCACGTTCAAATCTCCGCTTGCCCACATAGCACCAGGGACAGATGACATCCGAGTACACTTCGATACAAAATTCCGCAGCCGATTGCAATGGGTTCATGTTCTTCTCACACCATCCTCCGTAACGCCTCATGCAGCGTGACCGTACCCCGCACCAGTTCGGCCGGGTGTTCGTACCCAATCGAGCCGTTTGAGAAGGAGGCGTACATTTCTTCGAACAACCTTGCCGCTTCTTCCGAGAACCCAAACGATTTGAATGTCGGCGCAACCGCACTCAGGGGCGCATGTTGGGCCGTGACCGGTTTTCCTAAGATTTGACCGAGCGCTAAAGCGACTTCATCCGGGCTGTACTCTGCGGGACCGGCCATTTCCACGATCCGCTTTCCCTGCCCGCCGGCGATCAATTGCTCCGCTCCGATTCTGCCGATATCCATGGTCGATATCATGGGAATTTTCACCTGCGGTGCGAGAAATGTCGGGAGGACTCCGTCTGCTTTCGCCACGCCTATCACAGGGGCCCAATTGTCCATAAAATAGCCGGGGCGGAGGATGGTCACGCGCTTGGCACTGCGGCCAAGCGCCTCTTCCCCATAACGTGCGGCTCGAATGGGACCGGTCGCTCCGGCAATATGTCCGCCGGCCGACGATAGAAACACCACATGCTCCACTCCACTTTTCTGAACGGCTTCTGCAGCCCGATCCATCCGTGCTCGCTGATCCGCCAACCAGGCCTCAGCACCATAATTCGGCGGCACCAACAAATAAATTCCTTTCGCTCCTTCGAAAGCCTTGGTCAAGGCCGATACATGGTCAAGCGATGCGACGACGACCTCAGCCCCTTTGGCTTTCCAACCGGCGCCCTTCTCCGTTGAACGGACGACGACCCTGACCGGTTGTTTTTTGCCGAGTAAAGTCTCTGCGACCGAAGCTCCGGTATTTCCTGTCGCTCCTACAACAATGAACATGATCAGTCCTCTTTTTCTTGCCGACATACAAAACAATCACTGATCAAGGCTGCATGCAGCATGTTGTCACAGTCGGTGGTTGTAAAGCACTTTACAATCCTGTCTGAAACCTGCAACTAGGAAATTTCTATTGGCAACTTGTATTCCAGACAGGTTTCTTGGGGGTATGGAATTCCGAATTCTCTTCTAACTCATAGAGATTCGCCGGAGTGAAATCGCTGATGAGGAGGGAAGAAGGACTGAGGTTAGAGTCGAATTAACGGCACGGTGCCGAAGAATCGGCTCTACATAATACTAGACTCGCTAGACTCGGATGGGTTTCCGGTTTGGTTCGATCTTTAAGAATGAAAAACTTTTCATACTTGGTTCATGATTTCTTCATGACTTCATCGTTATACTTTCTTCATTACGATCTCTTCATGATGATCTATTCATAATTTAAGGTATCATACGTTCGCATGTTCATACTAGAAACGAAAGGTGATCACGACATGCCGCTCTGTAAGATCTACGGTATCCGCTTGTGCTGTTTGATCGTGTTGAGTGGATGCGCATTAGCTCTTAATGCCTGCGGATTGCATCGGACGGTCCTCCTTGAGCTGGAGAGGCACGAACGTATAGCGGCACAGGAACAACGCGAAAAGACCTTAGCTGAGATCACGATGAAGGAACAAGAAGCTCTTGCGACTCAGACATCTATTAAGATAGGCGAAATCATTCCGCAACTGTATGGACAGGCACTCCTCCAAGGTTCGTGGGCAGGCAGCGCCTGTAATGAACGAGTCCTCATTGAAGTCGAACTCGCCACAGCCAATCACGAAGCTCCTTTCAGTAGGTATGTTGAGCCGGCTGATGTCGTCGGAACGTTCAGAGCCGAAGATCACTCAACACCGTCACAACCTCGAATAATCGAGACTGGATTAAAGGGAGCCTTCACCTATCACGAGGGAGTTCTTAGTATGGAGGCCACCCCAAGGCCCGTTATTCCAACGAGAGAGGAGATAGAAGAAGAATACCGCCTACGTGACAATGCAGCAGTGGATATAGAACTTGCTTCGAATGAGGTGACGTACGGCCAACGTGGACCTTGGGGCATAGAAAATATAGAGCAGGCGGAACGGAATAGGAAGGCGCTGGAGGAACTTGAGACGCAGGAGGCTCTCCGGCAAAAAGCACAGGCAGAAGCCTATGCGGCAAAGGTCGCCGCCGCCAAAGCTGAGCTTGTTCCGTTCCGATTCGACATTGCACGGGATTCGGAAGGGAAGGGCTGGAGAGGCTTCATTGATGGCCCACACTTCAAAGGGTGCGACATTCGGCTCGCCAGTAAACAGGGAATTACAACCGACAAGTTGCCGCCCATTACCAGGCAAGTCGCCCTGCAAAGAGCCAGGCGCCAGCATGTTACCTCGTCGCAGTGATATCGGCTCGCCATTGCCGCACAGAATGTCAAGAAAAAGATGACTCACCCCGGTAGCTCTACCAAGCGGCCGGGTCACATTCGAGAGGCGATTGTCCGGCTCTTCTTTTATCATAGGCGGCCTGGAGGGGGCGAAGTATGGGGCTGCCTGGTTGATCCGCTATACGCCTGCTGAATTCTCTCTTTTATCCATTCGAACCTGGTTTGGAGTACTCCGGCGGTTCTGTCAGAATGGCTACTGATGTAAAGAGCGCGAGCTTCCTACGAATCGCGCTGCGGTGGGCTTCTTCGGCGCGGCCTCCGAGCAAGGGACAGAAGAGCATTGTGCTGCACAAATCCAGGAACTCCCGCGTGCTCAGTTGCGCGGGCCTAGCCTTTGTTGGTGTGATTCTCGCCTGCGTTCTCCTGACAGACGTACAGGCCGAAGACAAAAAACCAAGTCCTTTTGCTTATCAGTTCGAGCCTATTCCCAGAGTAGCGGAGAAGATGACCGTGCGGCGGCTGCTGTCGGAAGTGCTGAGGGTGAGGTTCAATGGCTACTCCCAAGTGTCGTATACGCAGAACTTCAACCGCCCGTCCAACGATATCAATGAACTCCGCATTTTCGACGTCAACTCCAATCAGTTTCGGGCAAACGTGATCCAGGCTGCGATAGAGCGACAGGTGAAACTCGGTGGTTCCGCTCTCGATCGACTCGGCTTTCGCGTTAAATTTAATGCGGGGCAAGATTCAGATTTCATCGGTGGGCTGAATCTGAATCCATTCGCGACCTTCCAGGAATTCTATGTCAATTACATCGCTCCCCTCGGTCGTGGGCTTGACCTGCAAGTCGGGCAGTTTAACGCCCTGGTCGGCTATGAACAGGTGGGGAATCCGTACAGCCCGAACTACTCACGGTCCTATCTGTATCTGGGGCAGCCCTTCACAATGGGCGGCATCTCAGCTACGTACGAGTTCAACGAACAAGTCACGCTGTCGATCAGGGCGATTTCCTATGTCAACGCGGCTCAAGCGAATACACATCACGAGCCATTGGTAGAGACTCTGCTGATGGTCTTTCCATCTGAACGGATGAGACTCATGCTCTATGGGTTGGCCGGGCCGAGAGCTGGTGCGCCCGGCACACCGGGAGGAACGATCGTGGGCGGGCAGAGAGCCGGCGCACCCGGCACACCGGAAGGGATGCTCCTGCTGGCCGGTGGATACGCGAGTTGGCAGATCGGCGCGCAGACATGGGCGGTCGTCGAGGCATACTACGCCAATCAGTCCAACAGCAGCCTGGTGAGTCCTGGAAAAAGTGCGCGCTGGGACGGAGTCGCAGCCTATCTGTTTCATGACTTCACCAAAGAATGGGGCGTCCGCTTACGCGGGGAGATTTTCGAAGACAAGGGAGGTTTGGTGACCTGTCAGGGAACGACGGCCTATCAACCGAAGGCCAACGTTTGCTTCGGCGCCACATCAACTGAAGCTGCGCCGGCCGTCGCGCAGACCCTATGGGAAGTGACCGCCACGCTTGAGTATAGGCCGTTTCCGTCGCTGAAGACTCGGCTCGAATACCGCTATGACAAGTCCGACCATAATGTCTTCCAGGTCGGCGGACGAGCGACGAGCTACCAGCCGACCCTTTCACTCGATGTGGTGTATATCTTCTGATCGGGCGGTCACGCTCATACCGGATCAGCTTCCGATAGCGGTCGGTTTACCGTGCGATTTGATCGGCTCGGCTTCAATACCGGCCGGCACAACTGTGTCTAACAGGGTTATACTACAGAGCGAACATGCGCATTACCTGGGCTAGGGCTACTGGAAAAGATTTCTCATTGTCATTTCCCAGGCAGAATGTTTCTTCTTCCTGAGGATGATGTCCCATGGCGCCTCCATAATAAGAAAAGTCCGCCATTTCAGATTCTCGGGTATTCCAAATGTGCAGACACTGCGCCGTCAGGTGCGGCAACACTCTCGCAGCTCCACCGATCATTTCCGTGCCTGCTCTGGCGGTCATTCCGACCACGACGAGTTTGTTGCCTCTCTGCAACATGCTGGGATCTGGAGAGCCGTTGAAGGTAACGGCATACCAGAATGAGTCTCCTCGCTTGGCACTCTTCGAACTATCTGCCGTATAGTTCTTGATGGGCTGCTTCTCGACAAGAAGGAGGACACCTTCCCGTTTTCGAATAACCTCTACGATTTCTCCTCCCAATTCCACTTTGTGTGGGACAAAATTGGGATTCGACGGCTCATAGGTTTGTTTCCGCCAAGCCTCGACATCAAAGGTATTCGTTTCGACGTTTTTCATGATCTCGGGAGAAAATATCGGCGCAGTTGTGCAGGCTTCCAATAATACACACATCGCAAACAGTCCGATCATCCGCATAATGCATCTCCTTTTATACGGCACTTCGAAAAACAACGGCCAGTGAGAGCGCACCGAACATCGACATCATTGAGTCTTCATTCCTTCCTTTGATCTGTCCCCATCATATCGCTCTGATATGAATGGTCCATGATGAGATCGTGAAGAAATCTTCACCATAAAACCCGCATAAAAATGATCCATCCACGGTCCGAGTTCTCGATTGACTTGTATTGAACCGCTATCTAGACTCTCGCCGGCCATTAACCCTACTCCAAGGTCTGAGATGCCGGTCACGCGGAATATCGTTAGACAGGGCTGCTTTAACTCAAAAGCAACACTGCCATATAATCTCCGGCTGCAAGACTTCGAGATGGCAATGCAGGACATCTATGATTTTTTCTACGACATCAACAAAGGACTCACTCGTCGTGGGCTACTGAGGTTGGACGACATGTTGCGCCCGGCAATCATGTCCGGTCTGCTCTCAGACATGCTGACGGCAAGCTTGTCTCAACACTCGAGAAGCCTCACTGTGAACCTGTATCACAATGGCCATCCGGACTTAGTCGTGAACGGGGTTTATTCGGGAAACAGTGTAAAGGCTGGAGAGCAAGGAGTAGAAATCAAGACGACAAGGAAGTCAGGAGGCGCGGTGGATACTCACGGAGCCCGCAATCAATGGATGTGCGTATTCGTGTACGAAGTTGACTGCTTGACTGAACCGGCAAAGGACCGCGCGCCGATGACTTTCAGCGAGGTTTATCTCGGGAAGGTGACACAGGATGATTTTCGCAAGAATTCTAGGAGTGAATTAGGAACCCGCACCGCGACGCTTCATAGATCAGGCATTGAAAAACTTCGAAAGAACTGGATCTATATGGTCACTGAACAAAGATTGCCGTTTTTATGTTGCACCAGTCTCGGCAGGGCCTTTTTCGCAATCTCAAAGTAGTGTGGATCTTTTTCGATTCCGATACTTGAATATCCGACGGCCTCGGCAGCGGCAAGAGTTGAGCCGGTTCCGCAGAATGGATCGAGCACGATCCCACGTCCAAGAGGAAGAACGCCTCTTACCAGCATTCGCAAGAATTGCTGAGGTTTCAGACTTGGATGAGGCGCAAGTTGTCTTTCTGATTTACGCGTCGGCGAAGATGCAATAACATCACCGAATGGCTTATCCGGTGACGGCCTTCTAAATCCCCCGGTTCCCCACTTTCTCAGATTATCCTGAACTCTTCCCTCGAGGGGCTTACGGAATATCAGCCACGGTTCCCACATGGAACGGGGCATGACGCTGACATCGGGAAATTCTTCATGTGCCGATTTTGGCCTATCCCCGCCTCTCATCGTCATGACAAGACGGACAATTTCCCCGCGTCTTTCAAGACCGGCCTTCGCCAAAGCACCCGAGACCAAATACGAGAGCAAGGGATTCGAGGCAACAACGACATTAGCACCGGGAACCAAAATCGGAACGAGCATCCGTGCCCACTCAAAGAAGAACAATTCTAGAGCACATAGATCCTGCGATGACAGCACGGTGAATCGGGGAAGAGGCGCCCGTTGCACCCCATCAAAAGAGGGCGGTATACGCCAGACACCGCCCTTGCCGTTCCTCAACTTTTTCTGCTGTTCCTCTGTATACTCAAACAATCCGTATGGGGGATCCGTGACCACGCCGTGGATAGTGTTAGGCTGCTGGTGGCGCAACCAATTCATACAGTCCGCTTCGAAAACTTCTGCGCTTCCGAATGAAAATCTCCGATAATATCGAGGATGACTTTCAGCCGCTTTCATTGCTCGCGATGGCAGGGCAATTTTCAATCCATACTGTCCCCTCGCAGTCCGTACAAAAACTGCCGGCGTGTTGAGCCTCAGATAGGATCGGACACTCGATCGCGCTCCATCTCCAATGAGATCTGCAACATACTGTTCAATCACTTGAAGAGAAGCGCCGCCTGGTCTTGCGGTGAGAACCGAAAAGATGGCGTCCCGAACTTCGCCAGGACGCCGCTTTTGTTGTGAGGTAGTCTTGTACACGCGGCGGAGAATAAGACGTCTAGACGTCTTTGTCAACGATGACTGAACAGCGTGAGAAGCAAACCATTGCTTCTCACACTAGTGATCGGAAGGTCGCTCCTACTCCCACCCGCTGATTTCATAGCCTTTATTCTTCAGACAGCTCGTGACGGCATCGGCATAAGGAGGCTCCGGCTCGAGCGGTTTGAACGTTCCCCCCAGTAATCCGACAACGAATCCAAGTCCGCTGCCGACGGCGGCACCGATCGTCACTCCGGGTAATCCCCCCACGATCCCGGCCGACGCGCCGACCGCGCCGCCAAGCGTCAAACCAAGCACCGCCCCGGTTGCAGCGTTCACGCTTTGGTTGGTCCCAGGTCGCAATCCTGTCTTTTCAACTTGCTTTCGGCAGGATTCAATTTCCTGCTGTGCCATTTGTTTGCCGTACAAGTGGAGTTGTTTATTCGACCGTAAGATCGGCTGCGGCCCAGCGCAGGCCGGAACAGCCAGGAGAAGAATGATCCCAATCAGACGCTGCCATGATCGACTGGCCACAGAAGTTTCCTGGAATGTTGCCTTGCCTTGTCTTCACTTCTCACCCTTTAGAGAAAATGTCGAGGCTTTTTCAATTGCGCACATGATTATTGGTTGAGTTCGCTTGCTCGCTTGCCTCAATCTCTCTTTCTCTCTTCTGCCTTTCTCACCCTTCTCTTGCAGAGCGGATGGCTGGGTACTCTACTGCGCGCATTGTCCGAGTACATATCTTCTTACACTCATCACCCTTACACTCATTACCATTCAGGTCGGGCACCGAGGTCGTTTCCATTGCGCGCATCCAACGAGGGCCTTCCGAGGCCGCGCGTTGGGCGAGCACCGAAACGACCTCGCTGCCCGATCCTACCCTTCACTGCCAGCCAGTCACTTCATATCCTTTC
>JAICUC010000303.1 GCA_025936075.1 Nitrospira sp.
GATAGTGCAAAGTCAATATAGAACCCATTTCCCATGCAGGAGGAGGGTGTGCCGATTCGAGAAGGCGTGGTGGCTAAGAACTATTTACTCAGGATGATTCATGTTGTGGCTCTGACTTTTTTCTCTTATTGGTATTCTATAGAATGTGCTAGCACGGTCACGGTTAGGGGTGAAGACAGGATGACACGGGGAACAACGGCAGGCTACAAATCTCTTGATAGGTTTTCTCTTGCCGTTGTATCGTGTGTCTTACTATGAGCTGGCGTTTTTACCTAGATCCGCTTCCCAGCTAGTCTTCGTGGGTTCAAATCCCATCGCCCGCTCCAAACACTTCGCTAGAGCGACGCCATCGGATAACTACCTCGCATAAGACCCTTCGGCTACTCCCATGCTTTCATTCGATCATAGGAAAGGATCTGTCATGACGCAGAAACAGGTGCTCACACTTTGTGCAGCGGCATTTCTCGGTGGAACTGTCGGTGGCATGCTTAGCACTCAGCTGCTTTCACCAAGATCGGTTGAAGCGCAGAAACCGAATGGAATACATGGCGAGGAGTTCTTACTGTTGGATGCAAAAGGGAAGGCTCGTGCCGGATTGGGATTGGACGCGAACGGCGAAGTCGGGTTCGTGCTTCGAAGCAAAGACGGCAACCGTACCTTGACACTCTCTCCTGACGAACCGTCGGTCATCAAGTTGGTCGAACGAGGAGGTCGGATTCTCTGGGAAGCGCCGTAACTTCCGTGCGAAGAGGAAACGCCTTCAGACCGCTTTGCGGACTAATCCGGAACGCAAACAGCGGGTGCACACACGAATACGCCGATGGCTCTTACCGACCAGGGCACGGACGGTCTGAATATTAGGATTGAACACTCGTCTGGTCTTATTGTTCGCGTGACTGACATTGTTGCCGGATACAGGCTTCTTTTGGCAAATCTCACATTGTAACGCCACAGTCTTACTCCCTTTCACTGAATGAATCGAAGTCAGCCCGCGGATAGTACCATAGCCTGCTGAGTGCTCACAAGCGTCAGACGCTTCCGTGAAAGAGTTGAATAAAAGCTGACCCATTATTGAGCTTGACAAGTTTTGATGCCGTCTCCTATTGTGCTGTCCGTTGTGACTTCTGAGTAAGGGAAGAGGGTGTGAATCCCTCGCGGTCCCGCCGCTGTCAATGGGGACGAAACCCGTCATGCCACTGTCTTATCGTTATTCGTTACTCGTGAATCATTCGTCGCACAGTCTTGCGTTTCACGATTAACGTTTCACGCAAAGGATGGGAAGGCCGGGGAGTAGGGTGAACCATGAGCCAGAAGACCTGCTCGGAGAATTGACCGTCGTTCCCTCGAGGCTGGGGAGCGGGTGAGGATGAAGAAGCGGGTGCAATCCTCAGGGTCTATCCAGGCCTTGGGGATTTTTCTTTTGAGACCATGGTGTCGATATCGCCCCGTCATGAGCATGTGGCTTTTGGCGGTGCTGTCGGCGTTTCTTGCACAGGCCGCTGAATGCGGGCAAGGAGATGATGGTGAGATGAAGCGACGGCCACAGGGAATCCTCACCGGCATGCCGTTTATGGCTCATGTGTCGTCACGATCGTTTGTGGATGATGCCGGGCATAGGATCTACCTCGCCAAGCCGCCTTCTCGAGTTGTCTCGCTCGCTCCGAGTATTACCGAAATGCTGTTTGCGATCGGACTGAATGAACAAATCGTCGGCGTGACCGAGTTTTGTGACTATCCGGCAGCGGCGAAAGCGAAAGCCAAGGTGGGATATTCGAATCCGAGCGCGGAAGTCTTGATTACCCTACGGCCGGAATTAGTCCTTGCGCCCAGGGATTTTCTCCGTCCTGATCTGCAGGCTAAGCTCGAGCAGCTGAAAATTCCTCTTTTCGTTCTCGAGGCTCAAACGTTGGAAGATATCCTGCTGCAAATTCATACATTTGGAAAGATGTTTGAGAAAGTTTCGGCCGCCAATGAAGTGACTCAGCGCATGCGGCAACGCATCGCCGAGATTCGACGTAAAGTCGAAACACCGCCGGCACGGCGCGTGCTGTATGTGCTGAACAGCCAGCCGTTGATTACCGTGGGGCCGGGCAGTTTCATCCACCAAATGATCGGCCTCGCCGGAGGGATCAACATTGCGGCGCAGGCCGGTGTTGCCTATCCGAAGCTGAGCATGGAGGCGGTGCTGAAAGACGATCCGGAGGTATTGATCTTTCCCAGTGGCGAAGTGGAAACGGTACCGCGCAGCGAGCAACAGCAATGGCGGCGCTGGGACTCGCTTTCGGCCGTCAAGCAGCAGCGTTTTCATGAAGTCTCCTCGAACCTGTTGAATCGTCCCGGCCCTCGAGTCATCGAGGCCTTGGAACAACTCGCCCGTGCCATCCATCCGGAAATGTTCGGTTCCGGCGAAGGCGCTGTTCATCCATGAGGTTCCTTTTGAAGCAGAGGCCTGCCACGGTTCAGCCTGGTTCGTGTGCCGGAGTCTTGCCCAACGAATCGTGTCGAGTGGATTCGGCAAGCGGCATTGTCGCTCAAGGCGCCATCCTCACGAATTCCCGCTGGATGGCGACGCTGGGAATTCTTGCCCTCACAGCGGTAGCGGTCAGCTTCATCTGTCTTCACTTCGGCGCGCAACCGATTGCGTATGGCGAGATTCTGCGGGTGTTTGTTGACGCCATACACCGCAAGGAAATCGACGGCGGAACAGCGGATGTCGCGAGCACCATTCTGCTACAGGTCCGAATGCCAAGAATGCTGTTGGGTTTCTTGGTCGGATGTTCCCTGGCAACGGTGGGCGTGGCCTTGCAGGCGCTGTTACGGAATCCCCTGGCCGATCCCTATGTGCTTGGTGTTTCCAGTGGAGCTGCGCTCGGAGCGGCAGTGGGGGTTTTGCTCGGAGCGGGCACCACATTTTTGGCGGAAACCGCTTTGCCGGTTTGCGGATTTGCCGGGGGCCTCTTGGCATTAGTGATCGTCTATCGAATGGCTGCCAGCTATGAGCAGTTGCCTATCCATAGTCTGTTGCTGACCGGGGTGATTCTGAATGCCGTCTTTTCGGCCTTGATCATGTTCATTACGTCGATTCTGGAGCCGAATCGTTCGTACGGGATGATGGCCTGGTTGATGGGCACGTTGACTGCCCCTACCTACGGCAGTCTGGCCGGACTCATCGTCTATCTGTCGATCGGTCTTGTCCTCCTGTTCGGTCAAATGCGGGCATTGAATATTATGGCGTTGGGAGAAGAATCCGCTCGCACTCTCGGTATCGATACGGAACGGGCAAAGCGGTCTATCTTTGTCTTAGCGGCACTGGTGACAGGAGCGGTTGTGTCGGTCAGCGGAATGATAGGATTTATCGGCATGGTCGTGCCCCATGCGGTACGTTTGGTCACAGGTGCGGATCATCGGTTGCTTCTTCCCGCATCAGCTCTGGTAGGCGGCACCTTTCTTATGGGTGCCGATACGATTGCGCGGACCATGATATCGCCTGCGGAGATTCCAGTGGGCATCATTACGGCCCTGGCCGGGGGCCCGTTCTTCGTGTATCTCCTGCTCTGGCGAAAGGATCGTTTGGCATGAGTGAGTTGTCCGACAGCCGATCAACGCGGACGGCGATGGTCGGTTCAGTCGGAGTCCTCCAGTCATGGCCGGCGTACGACGTGCAATCCGTTCGGTTTCGCTACCAATCTCGCGGATCGGATGCCACTCGATGGATTCTTGAGGACGTCTCCTTTTGCGTTCAAGAAGGTGAAGTGTTGGGTATTGTCGGTCCCAATGGATCGGGAAAAACCTCTTTGCTGAAAGTGCTGGCGAGGCTCATGCGCCCGTTGCAAGGCCGCATCGACTTGTTCGGACAAGAGTTAGCCTCGAGGGCGCAACAAGAGGTCGCGCGCCTTGTTGGTGTCGTTCAACAAGACACACAGCAACTGTTCCCATTTACTGTTGCCGAAACCGTACTCATGGGGCGCTTCCCTCATCGGCCTCATGGCCGATGGACCGGCGGATTTGGATGGGAGGACCAAGAAGATGTGACCATCGCGGAGCAGGCGATGATGATGGTGGACATCCTCCATTTAGCGCATCGCCCGGTGACGGATCTCTCAGGGGGAGAGCGGCAGCGGGCCATGATCGCGCGAGCGCTTGCCCAGAAAACGAAAGTCTTGTTGCTCGATGAGCCGACCGCATTCCTCGATCTGCAACATCAGGTCGAAATCTGTTCAGTGTTGCTCCGCCTGAAAGAGGAAAGCCGATTAACTGTCATTCTGGTATCTCCTGATTTGAATCTGGTAAGTCAGTATTGCGATCGGATTCTGTTGTTGGATCGCGGCCGAGTGGTACGGCTTGGTCGTCCTGAAGAGGTCATTGAGCC
>JAICUC010000291.1 GCA_025936075.1 Nitrospira sp.
CCGCCATCCGTCCGAACGCGATCTCTGCCTCTTGGGAGCCGGATACCTTCGTCAAAAAGTGCTTCTCCTCCGCTCTCTCGAAATCCGCTGCCGCCGCCATGCCGGCAACCGTACATATAGCTAAAGCCGCCGTCCAAATTATGTTGGTGTTCCTCTGCATCATCTTGTCCTCCATTAAAATCTAAAATCCTAAAAATTGTATCCTTCACAATCTCAGCTCTTCTGTTTCGCTGCCGCAGCTCTTTCACGAGGGATCGCAGCCGACGTCTTCTTCGGTTCTTCTTGGACGTTGCAAGACGCTGACCAAACGCTTGATTCTTGTTTACTGACACCGGCGCGGTTCAGACCACAATGGTTTTTCCCAGCGAAAACCTGAATAACTTTCGATTTCGATCAACTGTTGTGAAAAACGCTGATGCTTTGATCGGTTTCTTTCCAGAACTTCGAGTTAATCAGACCTTCTCTCGGATCAACCTTCTGTCCCCTCTACGGACAAAGGGCGCAATTCGAATGTTTGAATCTGCTACTAAAGACGGTGTTCGTATGGAGGGGGATATCTCTATTCAGTGGACTCCCACAGCCGGTGATCATGCTTTTTATGCATGGCACATATTCTGCTGGTAGATAAGGAGGTATCTAAGCTCGGACGATTCGAGTTACAGATCGGAACGGAACAGCCAACCCACAAGGAGGTCTCCATGAAATCAGCAGTGACTGTACTTGTCACCATCAGCGTCGGTATCTTGTTCTCAGGCTGTTCGTTAGTCCAACGGGCGATGCCCGGGTCCACCATGTCGAATGCTGAAATTCTGGGCCTGCTCAATACCATCGATCACAGCGAAATCGATGCCGGACAACTTGCCCTGCAGAAGGGGTCCACTCCAGAGGTACGCTCGTTTGCTTCTCGCATGGTAAGCGAACATGAGATGATGATGCAGAACCTTGGCCGATTGGCCCATCGTTTGAGCGTGCAGCCCCAAAAGCCGGCTCTCGCCTCCACGATGGCGGATACCCACCGGGATACAATGGAAACGCTCGGTACCAAATCAGGCTCAGACTTTGATAAAGCGTATATCGCGTATCAGGTCAAAATGCATGAACAGGCTGTGGATCTTGTGGGTGATGTGATCGGCTCGGTTGAGAACCAGGACCTTAAGCTTCATCTGCGTCAGACAAAGCCGGATCTGCAGAACCATTTGGTCTCCGCTCAATCCATCGAGCGGCAGGTGGTCGCGCAACAGTAAGATTCGTGAAGAGGAGACGGCCGAAAGCAGCTGTTTCCTCTTCATTGCGGCGCAGGCATCGTGATGCCCATTTAAAGATGCGGTGGTCCTGGGAAATAAGGCAGAGGGCTACGTTCGGCCGCCTTCTTCCATCGCTTGATGCATCAACAATTCACGCATCAACGTCTCTAGATCCTGATGCATTAATTGAATGATTGATTCCAATTGCTGCAACATGGCTTCTCGAATATGAAGATCGTCCGCGTCATAAATCCCGCCTGAGCCGAATAAAAGCGATTTCAGCTCTTGCTCCCGTCGGGATCCGGGTTCACCAAGGCGACCTTCCTCTTGCCAAGTCGCGATCAACACATCACGTAAACTTCGCCCCTCTTGATCGCGTCTGTTCGGCCTTGTCAAGAACCGCCAGACCTGAGGGGGATAGTATTCTCGGCTCTCATCACCGACCCATATTCGCTCCAGATGGTTATGCGGATGCCTGAATTCTTGCCTCACCTTTGTAAAGTTCGCCGATGCTCCGAATAGAATCTCCAACGTTCCTCCCGTGACGGAAATGACATTGATGGCGCCCGTCGCGATGTTGAATCCTCCTGTAATGGCGTCAATAAAGCCGCCGATCACGATTGCCAAAAGGGTTTGGGACATGCTGCGGGTGAATTGAACGTCTTTGAGGCGATCTTGCACTTCATCGGCGCGATGGACCTCACATTCCAATTCGGCGACGAGGCTTGAGACCTCGAGCGCCGCCAGCTGAACCATGTTGAGCAGCTTCTGTCTGACGCGTTCCGTTTCATCGGCGTCCTCGTGAGTACGTTCGAGAAGCGCCAGTCGATTGAGCAAGGGCAGCACCTGCATGACATCGGCAATGTGTATTGCGATCGGGCTGTAGTACTGTGTGGCTGCATCGTCTTTGGCGGGAAAGGAATGGGCTGTTCCGGCATCTATGAACGGCATATCTGTGAAGGCCGTCTCTTGTGGAGTACATCCTCGATCGAAGGTGTACGTGGATTTGGATGGTGGCAGAGTGGAGGTGCAACCGTCCGCAGACAGGGAACCTACTAGAAAGAGAAACAATAAATATTTACGCATCATGCCATAACTCTAGTCGCCGAGAGGTGTTTCAACCGCCCTCGGCCCACGTGATCAATGAGAGCACATGAGGACGAATCTGTCTCTCCAGAGACGATTGTTCCTCCCTCTTGTCATGAGCGTCTGATCATCACCTGGACGTAGTCTAAAATGGGCCACGCGCAATGGCACACATCCTGCCGCCTGTAGAGGAATGAGTTCTCATATCTTGCGATGAATCGGGTTGAGAGGAGGATAAGTATAAAAGCTGTCGTCTTTCACGATGTCGATGATATTCGAGTCGAGGATGTGCCCGCGCCTCCGCTTCATGCACCAACCGACGCATTGTGCGCATCACCGCCACGAGGCGGTCCGCGTAGCGCAGGAAGTCGGCCGGGATGTCCGTAATTTAAGCCGGACGACCGCGTGGTGATTCCCTCGACTATTGCGTGCGGATACTGCGTCTATTGCCGGGCAGGCTATCACTCTCAGTGCGACAATGCCAATCCCAACGGATCCTCAGCCGGTTCGTGCTTCTTCGGCGGACCGGTGCAAACCGGCACTATTCATGAATAGCAGGCCGAGTACGCCCGTATCCCTTTCGCAAATGCCGGTCTGGTGAAACTACCGGACTATCTCAACGATGACCGAGCCATCATGCTGTCCGATATTTCATGGATGCCTATTGGGCGTTTGATAACCGCCAACCAGGATGGATCAAAGTGGAGTTGAAGCCTGATGTCGCCATGACGGCGACAGCGTAAGAGGAGGTTACCGGCCGTTCGGACCTTCCTGCGGATGGTTCTTCCATCCATGAGCCGTATTCAAACTGGAACGGATCTGCTGCGTCTCGGAGGCGTTGGGTCCGAATACCTTTTCCTGTATGGTCAACGCAGCTTGATAGAGCGGGATGGCGAGATCCGGGCGGTTATGCTTCTCATAGAGCCGCGCCATCGCGTTGAGCGAGTTCACGACCAACGGATGGTCGTGACCAAAGACCTTTTCTCTGATGTCCCTCGAACGGAGAAACAAAGGGACCGCCATTGACAAGTTGTCGGAGTATAAACTGACGGCCAAGTGATGAAGACTCTCCGCAATGGCAGGATGGTCCGGCCCCAACATCCCATCGCGAATGACCCATGCGCGAAAGAACAATGGACCGGCCAAGGCTCGGCCTTGCTGTTGTTCGAATAATGCGCTCGCGACCAGATCCAACGTATCGGCCACATGAAGATCGTCGGCTCCCCTGACCGACGTGTAAATGGTCAGCGCCCTGCGAAAAACCGTTTCCGCTCCGGCGAAGTCGTCCTGCTTGAACCGAGAGGCGCCTAATTTATTGAGAAGAGCCGCCAGATCGAGATTGATGTCCTTGTCGGCGGTTCGATCCAGCAGCCCGACAGCCATCGCGTATGTTTTTTCAGCCTCCGCCCAGTTCCCGATCGATCTCGCATGGTCTCCTCGGGCTTCATACCCCGCCCAGCCGATTTCATCGACGGCGGGGAATAAACCGACGCACATCGTCGTCAACGGCAAGAGCAAGGCGCGTTTTCCGGAAAATGCCCGCCGACCCGATGGGTCCTCTATCGGATCCTCATCTATGAGAAAACAGGCATTCCTTCCTCCGGAAGACATCGAATTGTATGCAATGCGCTTATCGCTCTTCGTATCGGCTGCCCACGCCCTATCGATTGCTGGAGGGGAAACCACCGGATAGCTTTCTTGAAGAGGCACACCTGCGAACGACATCGAGGGCATCAAATACCAGTTCAGTCCGATGCCCAGGACTATGAAGCAGAAGAATGAAGGTATCCACAACCGAACGATTGCCGGTGCATCTGCCATTCTGAACCACATAAGTCACTTGCACTCATTCTTACTAACAACCCGAATCGCGATGCTACTGGGAAATGCCCCAGTAGCATCGCCATTATTGGCGGGATTCGGCCGGACGAACCTTTTGTCAGTATTTTTCAAGCGCTCGGTAAACACTTGACTACGAATCTTATACATAGCTCTTTACCCATCGGACAATATCTTGCGTTCCCATGACGCCGGATTGCCGCGCCAGTTCGCCTCCCTCGCGAAGCACGATCAAGGTCGGGATATTGCCGATGCCAAATCTCGACGCCAAACTTCGCTCTTCTTCCGTATCCACCTTGGCCAGCCGAACTTCCGGTTCAGAAATTCGGCGGCCTGCTGATACGCGGGCGCCATGACCTGACAGGGTCCGCACCAAGATGCCCAAAAGTCCACGACGAGCGGAATATCACTGCGCGAAGCATGGAGATCA
>JAICUC010000054.1 GCA_025936075.1 Nitrospira sp.
ATAAGGTAATAGCCGGGATCCGTGTGCCGATCCCGCTCCGGCTGCTCACTTGCATGCGGCTCAATCCCAGCCAACCTGGCACGGTCCATGACCCGCGTGGTCACGTCGATTTCTGAGAAGCCCGTGCCGCGAGAGAGATCCTCGATCGCATGGCGGTATGTGTCCCGGGTGACAAAGACCATCTCGGCGTAGCGGGAGTCGCATTGCAGAATCTTATCGACTGGACTGACCGCCTCGAAAAATTCCGCCCAATTGAATTCAGACGTCAACCGCATGCTCGTAATGATGTTGCGGACCGTGACGCTCATGGCCGCCTGTTGCTGATGCTCGACATGCACCATGTCATCAGCGGTCGCGCCCTGCGCGGCCAGGCGTTCATCGAGCCACCGCAGCATGGGACGCACCTTCGGGTCCAGGTCGCGGAGCCGTTGAACCAGCTGTACGGCAAACGCCGTGTCCAACGGGCTCTGCTCAAATCGGCGTAAGGCCATGGCCGGTGACTCCAGAGCCAACGCCCCGCTCCCCAACAAGCTGTCTGCAAGTTCATCGGCTTCCAAGCGGGCCTCGCGGCTATGGACAATCCGCTCGGTCAGCCTCCGAAGATTCTCCACCAGCACAATACGTAGCGAGATGGCCACCGCCCACAATTCACCGATCGTCAGCGGTTGCACGCGTTGATACGCCATCACAAAGCGCCGGAGCATGTCGGGGTCGAAACGACTGTCGGTGTGGGCAACGAATGCCCAGGCAACTCCAAAAACCCGTGGGTAATTCTGCAAGTGGCCCGCCCCAAGTTTTGGCAATTGCCTGTAATATCCGGGTGGTAAATCGTCGATGATCTCGCGAAGCTGTTCGTCGACAATATGGAAATTATCGACGAACCATTCAGCCGCCGGGGTAATCGTTTTCTCATTGCGAATCGCATGGGCGATACTACGATACGACTTCACCAAGACCCGCCCATTTTCGAGAACCCGAGGCATGAGCAACCGGCCCACCCGTACATTTCCGGTAACGGCCTGTGCAGTCGCGAGACTTTCCGCATGCTGTTCGAGCCGCTCGACGCCGAAAAGCTCGGCGCGAATCGGTTCTTCGAGCTCGGCACTCTTGGCAATCGATGAAAACATCATGTTCATAGGTTTTCCGACCAACTCCGGAGTCGCCAGGCTGACTCAGTTGCTGAAGCACACAACCATACCGAACGTGAGATATCGAGTGTGGTCAGGAGAGGAGAGCTGGGATTCAATTGCGCTATTCCGGATGACCTCCTGCATGCCCCCTCACCGGCTCTGAGGGTAGAACTATGGAGCCGTGGTCGTTTCAAACGCTTTCACCATGAGGGTCTTCTCTTTCATCTTGTTCACCAACTCTCCGTAGGAATGGTCGCGGATAATGCTGGAAAACTGCGCATGGTAATTGCCTACGATCCCAGCGCCATCGATGATCACATCGTACACATACCAATGCCCGACTTTGTCGGCGAGGCGAAAATCTAGGAGGGTATCAACCTTAAGGCCCGACAGTTTCGCTTTCACCTCGGCAAATTTCTCTTCCCGCTGTTCAGACAGGTAGAGCACTTGCTCGTCGGCGTAGTTGTCAATTCGACAAGCAAACGTGTCTCGGAGTAACTGAACAAAAAGGGCAACAAATTCCTGCCGCTCGGTGTTAGTCAGTTCTATCCAGGGCCGGCCCAGCGCCCGTTTGGCCATGTCTTCATAGCTGACACGCTGCCTGATGACTTGCTCGATCTTCTGACGTCGTTCCACCAAGCGGCCCGGCTGCGTCAGCTCTTCACTGTTGAGAATATGGATCACCTCATCGATGGTGCTCTTGACTGATTCTGTGGCGGTCTGCTCAGCTGAAGCCACGGAAGTTCCGATCAGCAGCAGAACCATGCTAGCCGTCACTCCCCAGATCATACCGAGACCCGTTTCGGAACGAATGAATCCCTTACTAGAGGCACTGTTGGATATCTGGTTCATGGGCTCCCTCCCCACAGTAATAGATGATGCTGTTACCCATGTGCTCGTGTCATGCGACTCAGAATTTTGGCTTCATGTCTTTCAATGAATCGCCACCTTTTTTCAGTAGGTCTCCTCCCGGAGTGCCCCCACCTTGTGGTGACAGACTGCTCAGTTGATCTTTGACCTGTTTGACCGTTCCCATATTCTTTTGAAGATCATCGACATTCTTCTGCATGTCCACCAACGCACTGCCGAGCTGGCTCACCGACGTCGAAAGCCCAAATATCCCTTGGGCAGCAGCATAGTGCAGTGAGAGGCCTCCCAGCCCAAATCCCAAGAAGAATGCCGTCACGATCATGATAGATGTCTGAGATCTGCTCTTCATAACTCCCCTCCTTTGCGCTTTCCTTGCTTGCCGAGAACATGGCTATTCACATCCCTCGAGAACCCTACGCAATCACCACCGCTTCAAACGGGGTGACGCGCTGACGGAACTTGTCATCGGTACGAAAGTAGATCCGTCAGCCGAGGCGTACCTATCTACAAGCGCACGCTCATTACGACTTTTCAGCTGCCGACGGTCCCAGCCGGCCGAGCAGGGTCAAAATCCCCAGAACCAGCAGCAGGAAGCCCAGCCCGCCGCTAGGAAGATATCCCCAGTTGGCGCTGTACGGCCAAAGCGGAAGTACGGAAAGAAGCACTACCCCCATTACGACGATCAGAATAGTATTCATCTTAATTCTCCCTTTGTGCGCACATTCACTGCACACTCGATCATTCTGTGGCGATGCACACTGCTGTCACGCTTTTTTCTCACCAGACAGCTGGTCGCGCTCCCTATACATGGTCGCACGACCGGCCTCGACCGCCTCGGTCAGGATCGCCTGCTTGTCTTTGATGAACTCGCGTCCCTTGTCCAACGCCTGGTCCACAACCTCGGTGGCTTTGTCGGCCAGCTCATGAACACTCCTTTCTGCTCGTCGCGCATACCCTCGCAACTGCTCCTGTGACTGACGACCAGACTGCGGTGCCAGCAACAACGCCGCCCCAGCTCCCAGCAACCCTCCGGCCACAAAAGCCGATGCTACCGCCACCAACGAACACCCTCTGTTATCTGTCATTAAGCGTCCTCCTTTTCCATTGACCATCCCTCTGTCTCGTGAATATGTGGCTTGATGACACCGGAACCTGCGCCGATCAGCGGCCCTCCCGAATTCGTGTGGGTCTATGGATCGGCGGAATACTTTCCCGCTGTTCGGCCACGTCCTGATCCGCGAGCATACAAGTCCCCAATAAGCCTATCGCACCGGCGAAGGGCCGCTGATTTTTCGATAGGCGAACAACACCAAAACTGCCCCGATCACGGCCATGATAAAACCGACCGGATCGTTTTCCCCATACCATCCGAGGAAGCGACCGATAAAACCACCGATGAGCGCACCTACGATACCCAAGAGGATCGTCACGATCATTCCTCCCGGATCGCGTCCAGGCATCAATAGCTTCGCGACCACGCCAACGACCAATCCAAATAGAATCCAGCCTATAATCGACATGATTTATCTCCAATGTGCTTCAGGCCATACCATTTCATAGCTTCCACGAGTGAGCCCCTTGTGCCGGACTCCTTGGAAGAATGCTTCCCATCTCCCGGCTGGGTCGCCGGTCGGGAGGCTTACTGGTTCGATTCGCACTCGATCATTCGGACTATTCTCCATGAGCTGCCCAGGTCCGGCTTTAGCCGTCGATTTGGGCATGTCCCCTCAAGAGCATCATGGCCTAGTATGACGAGAAGCATTGCAGGAGTCTGGTCACAATTGCTCAGTAAGCAAGACCCGCAGAGCGTATCGTTAACTATAAGCATGTTTTACATCTATCTTAAGGAGGCTCCAATGGTACCCATTCCAAAACTCGTCGGTGTCCTGTTATGTGGATTGTTGCTGTGTATCGGACTGTCCAATGCAGTGCAGGCCGAGCATTCGCCTTCGCCTTCAGATGTAATGAAAACTGACTCTCAATCTGATTCTGGGCTAGGCTTTCAATCTGACGATGACAGGCAAAAGAACGTGGACGATAAGAAGGGAAGTACCAGCGTAAAAGACGCCAAGACGATCACAGGCGAACTGGTCCGCGTCCAAGACGGAAACTATTTCGTCAAAGTGAAGGGCGGCAAAGAAGTACGTATGCATACTGATAAAACGACCCAGATGGTTGGAGAAATAAAGAAGGGCGATCACATTGAGGCAAAGATGAACGCTCAGAAACACGCGCTGTCGATTCGCTCGGCACAAAGAACTGATGCCGGTGACTGAAGTCAAGCCGGACGTACGACTGACTCCACACTTGAATCACCTAACAGCGACTCACGTGGGCGGTAGCCATTCTCCGGTGAACCCCCACAGATCGCTACGTCACAGGGGGGAGGACCTGCTGGCTCGCGAAGCCATGCCGGCTTATAATTCTACTGTCAAACCGGGAGATATCTGCATCTGGATTCGGTCGACCCAGATAAAGGTCGGTGATGATTTTCGCTGCCATGACGCTAAACGTGATGCCATTGCCGCCCATACTGCAACAAGGCTATGGTGGAGGCAGTACTGCCGTCGCCGATATTTCGTTTGTCTACAAGGACCGTCTCCATGCCTTCCAGGGCCCCCGCCAATGACGGCCACTTCGCAGGATTAAGCGAGGGATAGTCGGCTAGAGGGCCGTTTTCAAGCGCCAAAACAGATGTCCAGATCGAAACCCTCTGATTACTTCTGGCAGCTGATTTTCATGGATTCAATGTCATTTGCCATGTCGAGCTTACCAAGATTCGGTACACGCTGGCCTGGCGCGAACGTGATTTCTGTGCCTTTGAAATCCTTGTCTTCATAGGCATGAATTGAGGCATTGGGACCAACGATGACGCTCTCGATGTCATTGGCCCAATCCTTGCCCTCAAGATTCTTCATGGTCGAAAACTCCTTCGGACCTTGGATTTTGATATGAGGATCAGCCGCATCATAGTTATCGTCTTCGAAAATCTCGATCCAACAATTCTTATCGACCAACTTGATTTCCATATCCGCATCCGCTGCCTCGACAGACAGGGATCCGACGGCAATCACTCCACACACGATGAACAATTTGAACATCAACATGGCTACCTCCCTTTCGAAAACAATGATAGTGCGTTATGGCTTAAGCCGTATGACCGAGAGCGTATGACCTTCGATTGAAATCTTGGCTTCGATCTTGTCCCCTGGATTGACTCTATTCAGTACCTTGGTGTCATCGCTAAGTTCCAGACGCAACTCTTTGCCGGCTCGATCCGTAATGACATAAGATTTGTCCACGATGTCGAGCGTGTCCAAACCTTGGGGATCCTTGGCCATATCAAATTCCCCTTCGACCTGAGACACTTCGCCTCTCACAATCATGGAAGGTGACGATTTGGAGGGCGACTGGGCTTCCACGCGAGTTCCCAGAATCGCTACAAGCCCGACGCTGACACTCGCCATGACAAGACTGGACCACATTAGGGCCTTCATATGGACCTCCGTCTGAGGCTGAAAAAATTCTACCTCCTGTCTGTCCCCCCGGAGCCTCATCAGGTTTACTCACCTTGAGCATCCTGCCGGAGGCCTCTCCGCTCGTTCCAGACTTGTAGGCATCGAATTCTACTGTGCCGAAATGGCTTTCCACATCGAAGGTTTCGCATACCTGTAGTCCTCGACAGCGTTGGCAACGCGTACATCCTCCTTCTACCTTCGCGGCCTCACTGGCGTGACGCTCGCTGGGGCATCACGGCTCTAGCCTTGGGAAAACGGCAGGATCGTGGCCCCGTCTCTCGGATGGTGCCCGGATCTCGGCGACTCCGGTTCAGGCGACCTTCTGATGTCTCATCGGCACGCGCGTCGCATCTTCCGTCCACGCGCCGCCCGTACTCACAGACTGGGCGCAGGTCGGACACAGATGCGGCCGCTCTAGGGTCCCTGAGGTCACAGGCACGTCCATATAAGTCGAGCCACATTCAGAGCAGTGGACCGACTCCATCTGGGCGAAATGTCGATACGACCGGGCGACTCGGCAGGTCATGATGCCACCTCCTTGGCTCGGACAGACGACGACTGCATATACGGGCAACACTATGCCAAGATGTCCATGCCTGTCTGGTCACAATTGCTCAGTAGAGAAGAGATTCACAGAGCGGAAAAGACAGGGCTTAGGTCTGCCGGCCTCCGGCTCTTAACAATGGCGTTCTCAATGGATGTATTTTTCATTTGAGATGATGATACGAAGTACGTTGCGACTATACCCTTTCATTTCTGTGGGCAGACAACCCATATACTGAAAAGGATTGCGCGGGTTTGTATGACTTTGCACAAGAACACCGTCCGGAAGATGAATCCCTTTCCTTGCTCGTAGACAGCTCCCGTGAGCTTCCCTATGAGGATGAACGGAACTAGAATGAGACATGAAGTTCCGCTGGCTCGTGAGATTGGCGAAGAAAACCGTCATGAAATGGTGGGACGACAATGTGTTGCGTTTGAGCGCGGCCTTATCCTTCTATACCCTCTTTTCTCTCGCCCCACTGTTGACCATTGCCGTTGCCATTGCCGGGTTGGTGGTGGATGAGAAAGTCGTGCAGGACGAAGTGCTCGGCCAGTTCAAAGACTTGATTGGAACGCCCGGGGCTGACGCAATTGCCAACATGCTTGAGAGCGCCAGCCAGCCAGTGCATGGCACTATAGCCACGGTCGTCAGCCTAATCACCCTGATCATCGTTTCGATGGGAATGTTTAGTGAACTTCAGGATGCATTAAATCTCATGTGGCGGATTACGCCGAAGAAGAATGCCGCACTGTGGGGCGCGGTCAAGAGTCGATTCTTGCCCTTCATGCTCGTAATCGGCACCGGCGTTCTTCTTCTGGTCTCACTGCTCATGAGTGCCTTTGTGGCTGCCTTGAGTAAATTTGTTCTTCAGGCCGTGCCCGGCCCTCAGGTGATCCTGATACTCGTGGACGTGGCCGTCTCCTTGCCGGTGATCACGTTGCTCTTCGCCCTCATGTTCAAAGTACTCCCGGACGGATACATCGCCTGGATGGATGTCTGGCTCGGTGCGGTGGCAAGCGGCACGCTCTTTATAATCGGGAAGTGGGTCATCGGCCTCTATCTCGGCTCAACGGCGATGGCCTCAATGTACGGGGCCGCTTCCTCACTCATGATTATTTTGGCATGGGTGTACTATTCCGGCTTGATTTTCTTTTTTGGCGCCGAACTGACCTGTGTGTATGCTCATGAGTACGGCTCGCGTAGAACTCCTCTCAGAGTCACCCCCGCGCGCGCGTGAGCAGCATAACGGAGGGATGGCCGTCGTCTGATCTTTTCCTTTCCGTCATGTACCCGTTTCCTTGTTGAGGATGACAGGCCCTTTCGTTTGATATTCTTCCTCATAGATGTGAATCGCCGTGAGCAGGATAGCCAATAAGATGGGACCGAGGAACATGCCAATAAACCCATAGGCCGCAAGCCCTCCGAGGATACTGAAAAAGAGAAAGAGCGTCGGTAGCTGCGTCCCGTGTCCGATGAATAGCGGTTTGAGAACATTGTCGACCAAGCCGGCAACCACGAGGACGCCCCACGCGACCATCGCGATTCCCTTCCAGATCGGTCCGGACACAAAGAGGTACCCGGCAACCGGCACCCAGACCAAGGCGGTCCCACCTACCGGCACGAGAGACAGCAGCGCCGTGATCGCCGCCAGCACCAAGGCAAATGGTACACCGAGGACCACATAGGCGCCTCCTGCCAAGACGCCCTGCCCGAGCGCGGTCGCAAGCACCCCTTTGACCACCGCCGTCATGGTGCTGTCCAGCCGATCAAGCACCTTCTGCTTATGTCGCTCTTCCAAGGGCAGGAGGTGATAGAGCCGCCAAAATAAACCTCTGCCGTCCTTATAAAAGAAAAACAGAGTGAAGAGCATAATGGACAAATCGAACGTCACAGAAAACGCATCACGAGCAAGACCAGAGATGTGAGTCAATAAGAACGTGCCTACTGTTTTCGTCCCCTCCGCGATCGAGCCTTCGTACCCACTTCCCGCCAGCACGAAAGTCCCCAGCTGTTCCTGGATAAACCGCCCAGCCAGCGGAATCTTGCCGAGGTACTCCGGGAGCTGTTTCATCCCGTCCGCCTGGACCCATTCCACGACACTCCGGTAGGCGATCGTTGTTTCCTGCACGAGCAGAAAGGTCAGAGACACGATCGGAAAGACGACGAGGAACATGGTCGCAAATGTCAGCAGAGCGGCCGCCAGTGTGTCTCTCCCCCTCAGAAGATGGACTAATCTCACATACGGGCCATTGCTCATGCGAGCGATGATGACGGCCCACAGGATGGGAACCAGAAAGGGAGCAAAGATCACGGCAATTTGGTAGAAAAGCACGAGGAGGATGAGAAAGAACGCCAGCACAAACAGTTGATGCTGCATCATTGACTTTCACTGCTCAATGCCACAGAACTCCAGTAGAAGGTCCAAAACGCGGCACTCATCCCATAGATGTTGGTCGAAGATGAAACGACGCAAGGCAGGGCTGACCATATTGTGTCGGGCATCGTAAAATCTCAGCGTCCCAAGGTCGCCGCATGATCTCGGATACCAATCTCCTACAGAGCTTGATCACGGCTGTTCATGACGTATGCTCTGCGATCCGGGGACGGCGAGGAAGGGTTTTCGATCGCGTTCATCCCGTCCACAACTCTGTTCAGCGATCATACGCTGCCCGATACTGGCGTCCTTCGGTATCCTGGCCATACAAGCCTTCAACGTATCTTCACCCGCCCCGGCTGCAATTCTCGGCTCGATGGTTGTGTCGGATCCAGGCGCATGCGTTGCCGATGGCGAGTCTGCCGCCTGGGACGAGACCGCGATCAACAAGACAGCGAACAGGAGGAGCACCGCACAGCACACTCGATTATTGAGCAAAGTCGTTTCCATTGTGTATCTCCTTCGATAGGAACATAGCCAAGATACTCCCCCATGGTCTGCTTGGCGATGCCGCGCTTCTGCTGATCCAGGGTACAGTATCCTCGGAAACTTCTTCGCAGTCTGGTCAAAACCGGACAGCTTGCAAGCAGTCACGAGAGCGTATGGCTACCTGCGGCGCCTGCCATGCCGTGATCTATGGGGTAATAGGATCTTCCTCTGAAGAATGCCGGCCCTCGCCCGTCAAAAAGACCGGCAGTCCGTACGGGACTTCCGGCGGAACTATACGGAAATCACCGACGAATATAGCGACGCCTGAGGTATTCCGAAGCGGAGCGTCCGACACATCGACAAGGGCCGCTTAACCAGGGCCACATCTGAAACGGATTACTTCCCAATCGGAAACGACTGGGCCTACGTTATTAGAAGAAAGTTTCTCATCTCCCGGCCAGGTCGCCATTTGCCGCAAGCTCAATTCGCACGGTAGGCCCCATGAGTTGCAAGGGCCCTTCGAATTTGACAAAGCTCGGCGTCTCGTTGGCCATAATCCAGCAATCATACTGAAAATGGGCTGGGAGCTTGCCGGCGGCCTTTCCGAGCAGCTTCTGAATCATGCCGATCTGCGGTTTGAAGATATACTGCGTCGTCTTATTCGACAGTTCACCGGTATGAACAGACCCTTTATCTAGGGCAAGCAGCTGTACATTGATGATTTGAGGCGCCGGCGTGAACGCAAGAATGCTTACCATTTCGTTCGCGTCTTTCTCGAGGTTCTTTGACACGGTAATCAGCATGCCGTTATAGATGTCCTTCGGTAGATCAATCTGTCCGTCCAACACATCCTCTTTCTCCTGCACCCTCGTTTTGGACCGCACACTATATTCCGCTTTGTTTCGGTCGATCGAGACATCGAGCTGCTCCGGAAAAAACGGACCGCGTTGGACCAGGCGATAGCTCATCAGTGTAAATACACCGTGTTGTGAGAACGCGACATTTTCCTCGTGCAATGAGCCATCCTTGAAACGGAAGACGAGGTGGTTTTCGACCAAGTCCCCCCCTCCGATCATTTGGGTCATCTCACCCTGCCCAATGGGCTCCCCCGAAAGCGACTGGACCAGAAGATAGCCATGGGTCACACCCTCCGGAAACCGCACTTCGATGGGAGAGGCCTCTGCAAGCGTGGACATGAGCGCGGCAATCGCAATGACGATCGCAAGACCGGCGATAGCCTCACGATGACTACCAAAGACCTTATGATTATCCGACATCGCTAAGTGGTGTCCTTCCGTTCATTCGTTCAGCAACTCACTTAAGGAACGGGACTGGTGCCGAGAGACATGAAAGATCTCGCGACGGCTGCAGAGCCGTCAGTGTTTCAAGGACCAAGAGAGGGCACCCGGGTCTTGAGAAAGCGCTGATCTGAAGACGGTCAAGGTTAGGAACACGTGCCGGTTCTTATCCTGCTCTCCATCATTGCCCCCTCTGCACAGTTCCCAACCCCCTTCCACTCTCATCTCACCTGGAGGTCCTCCAGTCTTGTGGACACCAAGCGAACCACGGTCGAGAGCCTGATCCTTCAACGAAGTGGCACTAGGTGACGAACACCTCTGCTTGGCTTCCTACCGGTCAATTCTCCACGTACCGGTCTGAGATAGGTCTTCTCCTGCCGAAGCATCTGAAGCTCTGCCTGAATATCGGCCAACACACAATCAATTTCCCACACCCTGATCGGCAGACCGGCCGGCCTCCGGTGAATAGACTGCCGACTATTCTCACCGTTCATCACGCTCGCCAATGTTTGACATGAAGCCGGTACATCGTTGTTCCAGCGTTCCATCTTGATCCCCCTCAGTCAGGATTATTCGGCGTCCCTACCAGCTGCATCATCAGAGCGCTCCACCGTTCACGCGCAGGCTGCCCCTCGGCACTGCATGCGCAGGAACACCTTCGCTGTGGTTCCCAGCCCGGGAGCGGAGTGGATAGTGAATGATCCGCCCATCGCCTGTATCCGTTCGTGAATACTCAATAAACCAAATTTGGATGAAACTCCGTCACTAGGCGCTCCCGCCGTAGCAGCAGCAGGATTGAAACCGGCGCCTTCATCGCGAACCTCGATCTGTAGATAATCATCGCGTTGCTCCATTCGAACCATGGCTTCGCTGGTCCCGGCATGTTTCGAGGAATTGATCAGAAGTTCGCGCACCGACTGGAATAGCAAAATGACTTGATCTTCCGGCAGCTTAAGATCTTGGTCCTGAGGGACGAGGACGGTCACAGTTTGGTCATGCTTTTTCTTCATGTACTCCGCTAGCCATGTGAGGCCGGCTGCGAGTCCATGATCGTGCAACACAGGCGGGCTGAGCTCCGTCACGAGGGTGCGGCTATACGTCAATGCATCCGACAAGATGTCGTCTACCTTCCCCAAGACTATTTCACAATCCGGCACACCACTCGCAAAGCGCTTGCCCTTCCCGATGATCAGCTTGCCCAGTACCAATATCTGTTGCAGGTAATCGTGCAGCTCGTTCGCGAGGAGTTTCCTTTCATGCTGCTCAGCCAAGCTTAATTCACTCGCCAGCGCCCGCAGCCACCCCTGACACTGTCGCAATTCCGCTGTCTTCTCCTTGAGGGCCTGTTCCAGCTCGATGTTCCAACGCTGCAGGCGCTCTTGCTCTTCACGTAGGTCATGCTCGGCCTTGCTCCGTGCCGCTTCCTTGGTCGCTAAGGTCGTAACCTGCCGCGGCTCGCAGACTTGCCGGCCGTCCTTGCCGTTCTTATGGTCCCTCTGCCTCGGTGTTTCACCGCTCATATTGTGTGCCTCCTGCGAACAGAAGATGAGTTACGTAGGTATTAGCCTACCAGTGACCCTCCATCATAGTTCTGGAAAGATGAACATTCACAATCCAGCATTATCGGATCAACGCTTGCGCTCGAGGGTGCTGCGCCTGTGTGGGACACCTCGCGTTCTCTCCGAACTGCTGAAGCGATTCGCACGAAAGACAGCATCCTCGATACACCCACAATTGAGGCAGCGTGTGGCAGTGTATAGAGAGTCTGTTTCGATGCCCAAATCATCGAAGTTCTCACATACAAGTAGTCCACGACAGCGTTGGCAGACCATAATCCTCCTTTCTGCGTCTCGTGTGTTCACATGTTCACGTGGCGAGGACTGATCCCGCCGGTCCTGAAGTGATGGCGCTTGTAGCGGAGGATGCAGAGAATTTCCGCGGCGAGCGCTTCGTTCAGCAACCTGATAACAGTCTCCGCATTGGCTTTGCATCCAAGGTCATAGGACCGATCTTGATCTTACAAATGGTAATGATTGCATTATGTTTACCTATGTCAGTTTAGAGCGCACCGGGCATATCCCCATCGAATTGGCTCTCTTCGTTATGTCAAAACATAAAGAAGTGGTCAGCAGCCGTCTGTTCAGAATTGCTCAGTACGATGAGGGACACAATGTTGCCAGGCCTGACGCAACCAGGCCTGGCTGCCCAGAATCAAAGAAGCGAAATCAGATAAATGCCCTAGTCGTGGAGCACGACATTGAGGAGGGAGCTATGCACATGGAGACCGTCATTCCGGCGCAACCCACCTTTGTCATCATGGGGGAGCCCATTTCAGATATATATCTCCGCTGTCCCAGAAAAAATCGACTCCCTCAGCAACTTTCCAATCGTCTCCGGATGCATCTCCTGATCTTTTCCGCTCACCACGAGGTCTGTTGCGCGACGCACCAATGCGGATGTCACCGCAGTCATTGGTCCGTCTCTCTCATCGATTAGCCGACAAATGTCTGGACTAGCGTTATCCCGGCGGTGTGGTGCACGCAACACTACCTCTCTACTATCCGTATCACTTGTTTAGACGCACAGGCTGAGATCGAGCGACTCGAGCAGTTACATGCTTCCATCTTCGATGGTACTGAGTTGCGTCGGCTCGCTGGGTGCATGATCCCAGGCCAGGATTGGAATCCCTGCCTCCGTGAGAGCCATGCGTATGGTTTCGGCCATCGCCTCCACCGTGACCTCAGTCCAGGGTCGGAGATCCAGAATCCGATCTTCCAGTCTGCGGGGCGGAGGGTTGTCATGAATGAGTGTCCAGCACCGGTTGAATATCGTGGCGCGGAGGGCCTCTGAGATATTGAGCGTAGTCAGACGAGACGTACAGAGCGCCGTCACTAACAGGACGAACTGAAGGTCCGGCATCTCGGGGCGATAGATATCGAGTGTTTGCATGATCGATGGCCTCCCATCTGAGACGTCAGATAGCTTTCAGGAGGAACGACGTCTCGATTACGGAATAGTGAAAATTCATGCGTCGAGGCAGCGTCAGAACAATGTGTCGCCCACCTTCATGTGCTTACACCCTCGTGACCGCCGCCACCGGCTTTTGGATAAACTCCTTATACCCATATCGATCGGCCAGATAGGCCTTGGCGTCTTCACTGACGTACTCGGTGAATTTGTAGCGATCGTCCTCCACACTCTTGGCATCTTCCATAACCTTGTCGGTGGGAATCGCATATTCGATATTGCAGGACGTATAGGCCTGAATATAGGTCGGACCGACCTCACGGGCGATCAACACCGCCTTCTTGATGCAGCTTTCCACCCGCCGCGGATTATTCGGCACCACGGTGGCGATGTAGGCGCAGCCGGCGATCTTGGCCATGGCGACCATGTCCATTTTCTCGAACTTCTTGCCGAGCGGGGCCATCTTGAGTACCGCTCCTCGGGTCGTCATCCCGCTTTCTTGTCCGCCCGTATTCCCGTACACTTCATTATCCAGCATGATCGTCGTAAACCGTTCCTTCCGAAACCAGGAATGGAGGACTTGCTGGAACCCGATGTCGGCGGTGCCGCCGTCACCAGCCATCACGACGACATCCTTCGTCTTGTCGCCGAAACGAATCCGCAATCCGCGCGACAGTCCACTGGCGACGCCGTTCTGATCCCCGTAATTGCCATAGACAAACGGGATCGCCGCCTGTGAAATCGCCAACCGGCCGCAGCCGGCCGTCCCGACGGTAATCGTGTCTTCGGGATTCGGAAATGCGACGATGGCCAGCCGGATGAACAGGGTCATCGCACAGCCGGCACACATAGGATGCTCTTCGAGGATTTCTTTGAAGTTGCCCATCTGCGATACGGTGGTCTTCTTTCCGAATGGCCCGTGCTCCACCATGTCCCGATATTCCTTCGGCATAAAGGCATCGAACCCTGGCGTGAATTTCACATAATCGAGACTCATCTGACCCCTCGCTTTCTTTGGTATCCGCGATTGCGGTGGTGGTTATATCACCTGCGCAGACCCATGGCTTTGCCACTTTCGCAGTGACGCGGCTTCACCGTCGCTTCATGACATGGTTCTAACACGCCGGTCTGTTCCTTCTCGGTGCGGCTGAGTACACTCATCCCCCGCGTCCCGCCAGCACTCGGGATCGCATCCCGATCGCCTTCTTGACTTCCTCCACGATCACTTCCGGTGGCAACGTCATGCCGCCGCAGACGCGCGGACCGGCGACGACGCGCTCGCTGTTGGGGATCGTGGCTTTGAGTTCTTTGGCCATCCATCCGATGACATTGAACTCGGGCACGATGATGTGCGAGGCATGCTTGGTCGCTTCGCGAAGTTCTTCTTCCGGCCATGGACGCAAGGTCTTGATTTTCACCAGACCGACGCGAATTCCTTCATCGGCCAGTAGGCGCATGGCTTCCCGCCCCTGAGAGACAGCGGTGCCCGAGGAGATAATGAGAATGTCGGCATCCTCGTCTTCGACATCGATCAGGCCGTCCAACCAGGCGATCGTGTGTTTGCGCGACCGTTCCGCGGCGGCCCAGACTTCCTGTTGCCAACTCGCGTGCGTGGCGTAGCTGATGTAGTTACTCTTCATCACGAAGGGATCGCGCATCATCCGGACCGGCGGGCACTCCATGTCCATGCAGGGCACGGGTGAGCGATAGGGATCATAGGGTGGCAGGCACATCTCGGCGGGCGTCAGGCCGACGACGTCTTTCGTGTGGGTCACAAAGAAGCCGTCGCAGCAGAGCGCCAACGGCAAATGCACGTCCGGCTCTTCCGACACCAGATAGCCCTTGAGAATCCAGTCGTAGAAATCCTGTGCGGTTTCTGCATGCCAGACGAGCATGCCCGTATTCATGAGGTAAGCGATCTCGATTGTGTCCGGCTGGATCGACAAGGGAGAATTGATGCCGCGGCAGGTCACGATACATTGGATCGGCAATCGGGCGCCGGCCCACATCGGAAAGTTTTCCATGGCCCGCATGGTGCCCGGCCCGGCGGTCGTCGTGAAGACCCGAGCTCCGCCGAAGGCGGCGCCGGCGCACTGGGACATGACCGCAAATTCGCTCTCCCCACGGAAATAATCGCCGATGTACCCCTCGGCAAAGAGTTCGCCGCACAG
>JAICUC010000273.1 GCA_025936075.1 Nitrospira sp.
GGCCAAATCCCCAATATGACGTCCATTGCTGAGCGTCCCGCCAATGTGGCCACTCGCACCGTGCCCGGACACTGGGAAGGCGACCTCCTCAAGGGGGCTCGCAATAAGTCGGCCATCGGCACGCTGGTAGAGCGGACGACGCGCCTGGTCATCCTGGCTCGGATGGAGGGAACGGATGCGACGCGTGCCCGCCAGGGCTTCACGAAGAAACTCCGGCACGTCCCCGCCGCACTGCGCAAAACCCTGACGTATGATCGGGGCAAAGAAATGGCCGAGCATGAGCAGTTGGCCCGGCGGCTTGCGATCCAGATCTTTTTTGCCGATCCGCACAGCCCCTGGCAACGCGGAACCAACGAGAATACCAACGGGTTGTTGCGCCAGTACTTGCCCAAGGGAACAGATCTGTCCGCCTATACCCAGCGGGAGTTGAACGCCATTGCCTATCGGCTGAACACGCGTCCACGGAAATGTCTCGACTTTGCCACTCCACTGGAAGTCTATGCGCAACTGCGCCATCATTCACCCGTTGCACTTGGAACTTGAAACCGCCCCTTTAAATTCACGCTTGTCCGGAAGCGTGACAATGACCTCACGCGCCTTGGCAATCACATGATTGTTGGTCAAGATAGAGCCATCCGAAGAAATGATGACGCCCGACCCTTGTCCTCTCCGAGGTCCTCGATGTTCAAAAGGGTCGGATGGTGCCCGCCCCCGAGGCCCGAAAGGTTTTCCGAAAAATTCTTCCATTCGGTCTCGTAACTCGTCCGGAACAGAGAACCCGTCCGAAACCTTCTCCGTCATGACCGTGGTGATGTTGACGACCGCCGGAGTAACCTGCTTCGCAACCTCAGTAAAGCCGTTCGCCGGCGGAGCGACGGCGACAGGCATAGGCGACGATGACGAAGCATTGGACGCGTAGGATGCAGTGAGTGAGTGGTCGCCCCAGATGAGAGCACCGCTCACAAGACCGATTCCAATCATGGAACCGATGGTACGATACGGATGCGGTGACATGACTTCCTCCTTGTGAAGCTGTGGATCACTGAATCGACAGAGAACGAGTTCATGACTGTAAGGATGCTCGCCGGTTTCGAGTACAAAAGCTAACAACCGGTAATGAAAAGGAGATTAATGGGGGATTAAACTTCGCTAACAGGTTGTTGACGAACTATTGCAGGCTGTTCAAAAAGGCCGTCCGGCAAGGCCGCAGCGAGGTCCGCGACGCGAAGAATAATGAGCGTCACGTCTGCGGACGGGCGCGAGTCGGTGAGCGCCCAGTGTCTTAGCGGCGAGGCGTACCCTTTCTCACCCACCCCGAGCTGCCTGAGCAGCTCTTTCCCGGGTGGTACGTTGAGTCTCTGAGCGATGCGAGAACACCGCTGGCGGACTTTTTCAACAGCCTGCTAAGCAGCGGGATGAGCGAGCGGGAGCACAACCGTGAAGGACGATCCCTGGCCAAGATTGCTTTTGACTTCTACCCGGCCCCTGTGCAAATCCGCGATCCAGGCACAGATGGCGAGGCCGAGACCCGTCCCCTTCTTTGTGTGCGCGCGGGCGACATCGGTACGGAAAAACCGCTGAAAAATCCGCTTGTGGTCCGCCGGGGCGATACCGACCCCGTGGTCTGTGACCGACAGTCTGGCCTCTCGACCGTCATTCAACAGCGAGATTTCGACCTTTCCTCCCGGGTAGGAATACTTCATCGCATTCTCGACGAGATTGAGCAGCAACTCGCGAAGCCGCAAGTCGTCGCCTTTCACAACCGCCGGAATCACTGTACCCAGTACAACCTCTATATTTCTATCTTGTCCGAGCAGCGTGGCCTGGCGATGAATGTCTTCGACGAGAGACTCCATCGCAACAGGCAACGACTCCATTTTGACTTCTCCCATGTCGGCACGGGAAAGAAACAACAGTTCGTCGACAATTCTGGTCATTCGATCAATTTCTTCCAAATTGCTCTCAAGCACCGACTTATAGTCTTCGACTGCACGAGGTCGTCGCAGAACCAAGTCCGTTTCGCCTTTCATCACCGTGAGAGGGGTCCGCAGCTCATGCGACGCGTCACTGGTAAATTGACGGATTTGGCGGAACGAGACATCCAGCCGGCCGATCATATTGTTGAAGATGGCGGCCAAGCGACCGATTTCGTCATGAGCCGCCGGCATGCTGAGGCGCTGGCTGAGATCTCCCGCGGCAATGCGCTGTGCGGCCAGGGTAATCTTATCGACAGGACGTAACGCTCGTCCCGCCAAAAACCATCCCCCGGCGAGAGAAACGGTCAGGGCGATCGGGATCGCCACCACAAGCAGAATCAGGAATCGACGGAGGGTCTCGCCGACCGATTCCATCGACGTGCCCACCTGCACGATATACAAGAGATTGCCACGATACATGATCGGCACGGAGATCAGCCGCAATGGAGGTTCATTGGGATATTTGGCTGACTCAAAAATGCTCTGTCCGGCAAATGCGGTATCGAGGGCGGTCCGGCTGAGCGGAACTTCATGCTGTTTAATGTTGGGAGAACGGATCGATATGGTGCCTGAGGGGCTGAAGATTTGGAAAAACTTATCGATGCGCGTCAGTTCAGGAAATTGAGAGAGCAGTTCCTCTTCATTGATCAAAGGGAGAAATCCCCGGGCTTCGAGTGAACGCACAGCCGTCGTCGCCGTTTCTTCCAGGGATTGATCGACGGCATCACGCAAATTGCGTGCGGTTATGGCGTACAGAACCACGGAGAAAATCATCAAGACCAAGGCAAGGGCCGTCCCGTACCAAAGGGTCAGCCGAACACGCAAGGGCATGAAGACATTCCTAGGCTGAGGTTGAGTTAAGGTTGAGCGCCGGTCCGGCTTTGCGTTGGGCCTTGACCTCAGCCTCAGCCTTCCAACGAATCCCGCTAATCGGCCTTCAGCATATACCCGCTACCGCGAATGGTATGGATCAATTTCTTGGTCCGGCCTCGATCGATTTTATTCCGAAGGTAATTCACATAGACATCAATGACGTTGGTGAAGGTATCGAAGTCTTGATTCCACACGTGTTCGGAGATCATGGGCCGGGTGAGCACGCGGCCGGTATGGCGCATCAAATATTCAAGCAATGCGTACTCTTTCAGCGTCAAATCGATGCGTTGTCCCCCCCGGGTGACGTCACGTGTCGCCGGGTTGAGAATCAGATCGTCCACTTGGAGGATTCCCGGACTTTCAGATGCCCCACGTCGCAACAGGGCCCGAACACGCGCCAAGAGTTCATCGATCGCAAAGGGTTTGGTCAGGTAATCGTCGGCGCCGGCATCCAGCCCCTTGACCCGCTGATCGATCTGGGATTGAGCCGAAAGAATCAACACCGGAGTGTGGATCCGTTCCCTTCGGATATTCTTCAGCACATCCAGGCCGGACATGGACGGCAACATCACGTCGACGACCAGGAGATCGTAGTTGACCGCCAGAGCCATCTCCAACCCTTTGGCTCCATCCTCACAAAGATCGACGGCATAGCTTTCTTCTTCTAACGCTCGCTTAATAAAACAGCCGACTTTGGTTTCATCTTCTATGACAAGCACCCGCATACATACTCCGACTAATGTTGAATAGCGGCGTAATTATACCAGACCGATGGATGTGAATCTTGCAGCGTACGGATACTTTCGATCGTTCACGAAGCCGTGACTAGCCCGCGTTATTCGTGACGGTTCGGGGCGAAATCGCGCAGTCGCGTGGCGAGGTCCACGGCGCGAAGGATAATGAGCGCCACGTTTGTGGACGCCCGCGAGTGGTAAGCGGGCTTGGCACCCGGAGCCCCGAAAAACCGAGGCATACTTGAAACAGTATGTCGAGGTTGCGAGGGGCGAGCCTGCCCGCCGAAGGCTCGTCGCAGCAGCGAATCCGCGATTGCAGCAGAAGCGTTCATGAATAATGCGGGCTAGGTCGAATCGCCGGGGAAGGTCTGTTCCAGAGAGGTAATCATGGGCTTGCCGTCGCGGATAGTGAGGACCAGTGTTTCTTCGCCTTCCGTCTTGAATTCACGATTGGCTTGCCGAAGCGTCTCCGTCGACTTGAAGGACACTTTCGCGCTTCGCTCATCCGACGCCAACGAGACGGACGTATTCGTACGAGAAAAGTCATTGGCGCTGGGGAAGGCGAAACTCATGGCGAGGGTCTTCCGATATTCGTCCCGCGTCAGCAATGCCATCTGTTGTTGGGGGCCGTGTTTCAGATGAATGGTGATGGTTGCGTCGTGAGCCATGTGGCGCATGACGCCGTCGACATCCTTTCGTCGAACAGCCTCGTCGAGTGCGTTGAGCAGAAGGTCGATCCCTTCCCGAGTCAGACGGACATCGGGCTGAAAAGACTTTGACCGCGAATCCATGAGATCCACGCTGGGCTTATTTGTCGGTAAATGGGGAGCCACAAGCTTCGTCACCAGACTCTGGTTCTTGAAAATCGCATATCCCGCGTATCCGATGCCCACCACGGTCACGAGAACAAGCACCATGACGATAGCCTTTACCATGGAGATCTCTGCGGTATTCCCTCTCTGTTCTTCTATCGAGGCCCGGCTTCGTGACAACCGAGGTTCACTCTCCGGACTGAAGTATGAGCTAACAATAGCGTGAATTATGCGAAAAGCAATCAAAGCCGGCCGCTCTGCAAGACGATTTACCCGTGCGCAGCCGAGCCCGACGGCTGCTTCAGACAAGGCCCTCGCAACCCATCTATTATCATGACCACCATGAAATCATCCCTGAAAACGGATCCGGTCTCTTGGAAAAAGAGCCGACAGCGTGGTACGTTGCCCAATTGACGGGGATACCTCTCACCGTCCCCGCGAACCAAACGGAGGGACAGCCGGCTCCATGACCACTCAGAATTGGCTCCAACCGACCGATGACTTTGTTCACCGGCATCTGGGTCCCACAAGGGCCGATATTCAGGAGATGCTGGCCTCGTTGGGTCTACTGTCGCTCGATACGTTGGCCGATACGGCCATTCCTCCC
>JAICUC010000325.1 GCA_025936075.1 Nitrospira sp.
AACTTCGCCTGTGTCTCCAGAGGCATTTCCCCGATTTCATCCAAGAATAATGTGCCTTCATGAGCCAGTTCGAATCGTCCTTCACGGGATCGATCCGCTCCGGTAAATGCGCCGCGTTCATGGCCGAATAATTCACTTTCAACCAGTCCGGCCGGAAAGGAGGCGCAATTCACGCGAACCATGGGTTTTCGACGGCGCGGACTCAAATCATGAATGGTTTGCGCGATCAATTCCTTGCCGGTTCCTGTCTCGCCCGTCAAGAGAACGGTCGTCGACGTCGGCGCAACTCCCCGCGCGAGGGTCAAGACATGTTGGAAGGCGGTACTTTCTCCCACCAATCTGTCGATGTTTTTTGTGAGCCGCAGCTCCTCGTTCAAGTACACATTTTCCTTGGCAAGTTGGTTTCGCAAGCGATCGATTTGTTCGTAGGCCTGGACGTGATCGATCGCATAGGCGATTTGCATCGCCACTTGTGTGAGGAATTCGATTTCTCCGGCATCGGGAGCGCCCGATTCCCGAGTGCCGATATTGAGGATGCCGAGGCATTGATCTTTCACGAGCAGCGGAAGATTGATCATCCGCCCGAGCCCCTCTTGGGCGTATAACTTATCTTCGGGGAAGACTTGCTCATTCTTGAGGTCGGGTCGAATGTGCAGAGTTTTGTGTTCGTATACCCATCCCATCCCGCTTCCGTGGCGCGGGACGACGGCATCGCGGCCAAGCTCGACCTGCGGAACCGTGGTCGCGAGGACGTAAAACCGGAATGCATCGGTTTGAGGATCGTACAGAGTGATCGAGGCGCGGGCCCATGGAATGGCTTTGGTGATCTCTACTGTAATCGCTTCCCACAGGCTGCGCATGTCGCGCTGCGAGTTCAGCACGAGGGCGACGGACAAGAGTGCTCGATAGTTGCGTTCGATCTGATCCAATGATTTCCATCTCCGGACGCTGTGATTCAATCACAGAAGAAACCATGATGTCCAGGTGCAGGCGTGCGGGAGGTGATTTGAAACGAGAGCGCCGGCGAGGATGGCATCCATTGAGCTAAGGCGGCGGTAACGGACTCGGGATTGGAATGCCCCCCCGATCAACAAGACTGTGCGGCCAGCAGACGCGACAGCGCATTGCGGAGCCGGTCATGAAATCCGTGCGATAGACAAAAGATGCCACGTTTTCGACCGGCACACCGGCCAGTACGGTAAGTGGATTTTGTCCAACAGCCGGGACAATGCCAAGGTTGAATTGATCTTGGTATCCGTTGCCTTGTGGTTTTTGAATGAAGATGGAGTAGACCACCTGCCCCAGAGTAAAAACTTCCGGCCCTCCTGAACCGACCGCTACGGTGGCCGGTCTCGATCCATCTGGATCGACACTGAAGTGCAAGTACTGCTGACTTGCGGCGTCATAGGTCGAAAAGAGCACCCGGCCTTGGGGTGTAATTCCTTCGAAGGACAAAGCGAACTGACTGTTCGATGGAGCCACAGCCAGTCGAGTGGGTTGACCGGCCCCGCTCGTGGGATAGCTCCACAGGGATGTCGGTCCTCCACTCGTCGGGTCCATGGCATCGGGATAGCGGCCTACGATGACCCAATCGTCCGTCGCGCCCATGCACAGCTCATTGAAATTCCGTGGACCGGGATTAATCAACGTTCGGGAGCCGCCGTCATCGGTCATCAGATAGATGCTCGCAAAACCAGTCGGGAGCCCATCCACCGGATAAAAACCCCGTGAAGTCAGGAGGAGTCGGCCATTCGGAGTCAGACCACAGAAACGGTCTTCAATCCATCCCAAATTGTGAATAAACGTATTCAATGCCGCGGTGGTGGGCGAGGAGTCCGTGGTCGTACTAAACAAACCGCCATTCGGAGGGGGACCAGGCCGCGACCAGATCATGCGATGACTTGGTGTGATTGCCACATAGCGCGGCTCTTCGAAGACTCCCACGAGATGGGCCGGTTGTGACCCATCATCGTTGATACTGTCATACGAGTACCGATGCCCGTCTACCGGTACCTCGACGTCCTGCTTGGCATAGACCACACGGTTGTTCCACCCAATCGCCATCGGAAGTTCATCGAGAGGAGTGGCCGAGATGGTAATAGGAATGTCCGTCGGAGACGCGTTGACCGCAATACTATAAAGGTCATGGTTCGTCACACTGACCGTCACGCCGAAGATCACCATATTGTTGCCGGTGACGCCGAAACAGGCTTCATCGGCCGGTGTGACCCGCACCGGAGCTCTTCCTGTTCCATCTTCATTCACCACATAAATATCGCCTCCGCTCGGCGTCTGCCTGGTAAAGACGATGCGACGGTCGGTTGTTACTCCGCAAGCCGTCTCCTCGTCCGAACTTTGAGCCAATACGGCGCGGTTCGATCCATCCTCGCGGACTACATACAGATCCTTCTGTCCACCCAAGGTGTCCGCATGCTGGTAGATGATGCGACCAGGTGTGCAGGCCGACATGGTCAGTAACGCCCCGGCAAATGCCAGTAATCGGATCACAGTGTCTCTCCTCTTGTCAGATGATCGTCACAAGAGACGGTATCCAATACTTCGTCATAATAGTGACGCACATCAAATTCTATGCCGCCATCAATGTGGAATGTTATTGGAACTCACGTCATGTATCTTGCCGGATGACACCTGCCGATGAAAGATTCGTTGTCTGATATGCTGTTCGATCGGTAAAGATGGCGCTCGACAGAAAGATACAAGCTCGACAAAAATATACACTTCAAGAACGACACAGAAAGAATCGGCTCCCCTCTCCTTGTCCGGGTACTCGTGTCCCGCCAAAACAAAGCGCGTTCACTGATATGTCGGAGAACGCCTCTGAATAGGTAAGAAGGTTTCAAAGGCTGTGTCGAACAGCGGCAGGCGACCGAAGGGAGTATTTGCCGTGAGATCTATCCTTGAGTAATAATCCTCCCCGCCGCCGTCTTCAAAGATGGGCTCGATAGTCTTTATCAATAACAGATGATTACAAGGGAGGCATGACGAACATGACGACGCTCATCATCGTGGCCCGCGATTCGATGTTAAGTGACTTGGAAGAGCTTCTGCACCGGAACGGTGTCAAGGCATACACCATACTGAACAACGTCATGGGAAAAGGGGTAACGGGAAAGGTATACGGAACATTCCTCAATCCTTCCATAAATACCATTATTTTTGCGGTGCTTCCACAAGACGAAGCGGACAGGGCCATCAGCGCCCTCAATGATCTTCACAAAAAGCGAAAGGATGCGACGCAGGGACAACAGCCTATCCCTCTCAAGGTGTTTTCGTTCCCCTGTGAAGAGCACGTGTAGCGTGAGGGGATACGGACGGCTCGGCACGTGAACGCTCTTCAATCGGTGCTCATGGAGGATGACCGACCCGGTCGCCGCAAGGCTTCGGAATTCGCAATGTGAGACGGGAGGCGGAGCGTCGAATACGGATTGGATAACGAAGATGCGTATCTCGCTCGCGAGTAAACGGTACATGATTTCTCACTGAATGATCGAATATCCTTGAGGTCCGGATCAACGCTGCCAGGCAGAAAGATGCCCCTCCTATTGTCTCTTTGGCTAGATGATATCCACGAGGCGCTTCTCATTCTTAGGGAGGGGAGGTTATCTGTGTGCCCTCCGCCTGGCCGGTGAGTGTGGCCGGAGACTCCAGGGACGATGCCAACGGCACTTTCAGAATGGGACACGACTCGGCTCCGAAAGTCATATGAAAATCATCCTCGTCTCGTTTCTGTTCATCGTGGACCTGTCGAGTGATCACCGCCGAGAAGAATTCCGTATGCAAGTCAAGCTCCCATGCCCCTAAATATGTACATTCTCGTGGCCGAACAGTAAACGTGGCCGGCATAGAGGCCTGCCACACTCCTTGTGCCTTGTCCAGACGTACTTCGGTGAGGCGATAAGAACCGGCAGGTAATTGCACCGCGAACGGACCATCGATGGGAAGTTCATCGATCAAGACACGTCTCCCGTGAAGTTCCTTGGTAATCAACCATTTCAAATCGAGAGGCTGGTCTTTCCCGTTTTCCGTGACATGGATCCGTCCGAACATCAATCCGTGATCGGAATCTTTC
>JAICUC010000344.1 GCA_025936075.1 Nitrospira sp.
AGAAGACCGGAAGCAAAGAGCGTTGCGTTTGGTAAATACCCATGCAGCCCGTCTTATGCCCCTGCTCGATAGCGAGCGACCAGAAGATCCGGTGTCGTTGGAAATTAATGACCTGACCGTCAAGGTGACGGGCACCGATCGAGACGATTACCTTTCGGAGATCGGCAGCGGTTCGAACTGGCTGTCCTACCATGTGGCTTTTGCTCTAGCTCTCCAGCAGTACTTTCTCTCTCTGGCGCACAGCCCAGTGCCAGGCTTCTTGATATTTGATCAACCTAGCCAAGTATATTTCCCAAAGAAACTTGTCATTCGCGAAGGTGAAACGCCCGAGGAGCCGCAATTCACGGATGAAGACATCCTTGCTGTCCGAAAGGTGTTCGCGACAATGGCTCATGTGGTCAATGGTGAACGGGGTCGCCTCCAGGTAATTGTGCTGGACCATGCTCCACCAGAGGTCTGGAACGATGTTCCCAACGTGGTTACCTTCGAGGAATGGCGTGATGGAGTAAAACTTGTTCCTGACGACTGGATTGCATAGATTTATGGTGACTGCTTAATTCACCAGCGGGCGTGCTGTTTGAGTCAATTATCTGGCCATCAAATTTGAATCGAGGAGCCCCGTTGTCCTTACAGGAATCTCCTTGCAAGGCGGATTGAGTATGTGTGGGAATTCAAATAACGGGTGAGGAGGAAAAGATCGACCCAGCTCCTATCCCGAGGATCCTCGGGCACGCGCACCATACGGTGACAGTTCGGAAGCTGGGTCTTTGTACTCGTCAC
Source organism: Nitrospira sp. (assembly GCA_025936075.1). Lineage (GTDB taxonomy): Bacteria > Nitrospirota > Nitrospiria > Nitrospirales > Nitrospiraceae > Nitrospira_D. Next base: position 781 of record JAICUC010000344.1, read on the forward strand.
GGTACAGGACGGGTAGCACGCCTGTCAATGCTTCTGGATGAAGTTGCATCTTTAGGTTTTAAAAGGCTTTTAGAGCAAATCGCGGTTGAGGCGGAACAGTCCTACGTAGGAGTTAGGCAACGGGCTGTTTGGTCACGTCCCCCGGACGATCACCAGGATGCGCTGATCCTCAACCTTGTAAATCACGCGATATTGCACCTTCAGCTCGTGACGAGCGATGCCCTTCCCATTCCCCATGGGGACGTGATTGACAGGAGTAAGGAAGAGCGTGAGCCACATCATCGAGAACTCTTAGATGGGCGCTGATCATCATTGCCCCTTCTCTGGAGTTCGTTCCTCTCGACATGCTAAACAGGAATATCTGCTCGAGAGGGACTGATGAGTGCCACCGGTTCATTGTTTATCGGGATCGTAGGGTCGCTCCTATTTTTGATCAGCGTCTTTGCGTTCAGCCAGCGAAATTGGAAAGCCGGTCTGTTATGGCTATTGATCGGCGCGGGACTCATCGCCCTTTTGACTTACATGGATAAGCCGTCGGCGAATCTATGGCCGTGACCGATACAAACGGTCATCTGTCCTGGACCCCAACGAATGTCTCACATCGAACAGGTCCTGCTCTGATGCGCTTACCACGGAATCGGCTTTCGATCTCGGATGAATAGGCCGGTCATCGACTGAGGCGCTTCTGTAGCCAGCCAGACGATCGTATCGGCACCTTGTTCCACTGAGCGGGGGGCCTCGCTCCCTCCCATCTCAGTCCGTACCCACCCGGGGTCCACGGAATTCACCGCGATGCCTGAATTCTTCAATGCCGCCGCGAATTTCCCGGTCACGCCGTTGAGCGCCGTTTTGGAAATGCCATAGGCCGGAACCGATGTGCCCATGCCGGTCAATCGTCCGACTGCGCTCGAAACGTTGATGACCCGAGCCGCTGCACTGTGACGGAGCAACGGCAGGAAGGCCTGGATGACGAGCAAGGGACCGATCGTATTGGTCTCCAACATTCGCCTGAGCCGATCGGGAGGGAGAGTGAGGACCGAATCATCATGGCCGTCCAAGATGCCGGCATTGTTCACAAGGACGTCGAGATGATCGACAGTCTGGGCGATGGTCTTCACAGCCCGATCGATACTTCCTTGATCCGTGACATCGAGAACGACGGGGATGACGGAGGGAACGGAGAGGGAGACAGCGGCTCGTTCGATGGAATCGAGAGATCGTCCGGTTAGAAACACCCGCCATTGTTTTGCCGCCAGTTGTCGGACGACCTCCAGGCCGATGCCTCTATTGGCACCCGTGACCAGAGCAATGCCCGGCATACGCTGACTCCACCTCTTGAAAAGCTTTCTTATATCAGTTCCCTGCACCAGTGTAGCGTTCCGTCCTCTTCAAGCCTTGCATGTCTTTATCAAGCGTCCTACAATCACGCGGCCTCTGGAAATTGCTCATGCTCATGATTATTCTAGCCGGGCATTGGATCTGATATGCGGTTCGGTCGACTGTTATCCGCCATAATTTGTCTCTGGACGGCCCTCGCTGGTTGTCAGATGTTGCCGGGCAACTGGCGACCGGGATGGAACGAGCCATGGGGCGACGGAAAGCCGGTCACGGAGACGGCCGGATCTTGGAAGCTGACCGAGGCTGAAACGCAAGATGGTCGCTTCCTGGCCCTTGCAGTTTCCGGAGGCGGCAGCCGGGCGGCTAATTTCGGCGCGGCGGTGATGCTGGAGCTCCAACAACGTGGTCTGCTGGAACAAGCGGATGTCATCAGCGGCGTCTCAGGCGGCACGTTGCCCACCGTCTATTACGGACTGGGTGCCAAGGCCGGTCCCTTCACCGCCCCGGCCCTGCGCGAGGCGCTCGGCTATGACTTTCAGAGCAGTTGGCTCCGCCGCTGGTTTCTGCCCCAGAACATCTTCCGTTATTGGCTGGCCGACTTCACCCGTTCCGATATCATGGTTCAGGTATTCAACAACCAACTGTACCACGACGCGACCTTCGCCGATCTGAAGCTGCACCCGAAGATTCTGCTCAATGCGACCGTTCACAATGATCATACTCGCTTTACCTTTACCGACGATCGCTTTGCGTCGTTGCGTTCCGGTCTCGCGCAATACCGGGTGGCGAACGCGGTCAACGCGTCTTCCGCTTTTCCCGGCGCCTTTCAGGATGTGACGCTTCAGTGGTACATGGACCGGCCGCAGTACGTGCATCTCTACGACGGCGGTCCCATCGACAATCTGGGCATTCAGGCCGTCGTCGAGTATTTGAACCGCAACATCCTGGGGACGACGCTCGATCGTCTCTTTCCCAAAGGCTGCCTGATCATCGCGATCGACGCGACGCCGGCAAGCGAGCATCCGGACCTCAATGCCAGAATTTCCAGTCGGCAATTCGCGGACTATTTCATCGACACGAACGCGCTCGATGCGACGGATGCCATGTTGATGGAAGCGCGCAGAACCCTCCTCGCGCGCATGGAAATTCCGACTGAACAGCAAGATAAGCAGGTACGGGGCCGGCTGCCGGTAAACGATTTGCATCAATGCAGCTGTCAGGTGCTTCATCTCTCTCTTCGGCATCTGCTCTACGGCGACGATTCGGAGGAGACGAGACAATTGGCCGAGCGAGTGACCGAGATCAAGACGAAGTTTTGGATCGGGAAAGACGAGCAGGACGCGCTCTACCGAGCGGCCGATGTCATTATGAGGGAAGTGGACGCGCAGCATCTCCTTTCAGACGAATCACTGAAACCCCAATGTGCGGCGGGCAAACAGTGATCCACAGATCATGATCGTTCCGCCCTCCCACGTCTCTGGATTTTCCATCCGGATGAGCATTGATCAATGCTTCTGCGGATGGTGGTGTCCGCCTGTTTGTGCGGCGCCACGCTTGGTGTCACGCGGAGTAAAGCGGGCTGCATAGGCTTCGTGTTCCGGTAACCTGAGGAAGACAATGATTCCGGTATCCGGATGAATCGTAAATTCCCCGGTACCCTTCAG
>JAICUC010000242.1 GCA_025936075.1 Nitrospira sp.
CAGCCACTCCAACGGCTGCTCCACCGTAATAGTCCGTTCGGCGATGGAGACACCGGTTCGAGGATCGCGAATCGATCCTCGGCCGATGGACCCGGTAATGGTGGGATTGAGATAGGCGCCGGCCGTAACTCGTTGATTCCAGCTTTGTTCCAAGGCTGCTTCCGCGCCCTTCATCTTTGGGTTGTGTTGAAGCGCCAGCTGCATGACTTGATTCAATGTGTATCCGTTTGGGTGAAGTTCTGCGGCATAGCTCGTTGGGCAAGAGTGAGATATCCCCGCGCAGACGAACGCGGCGATGATCCCGCAAGCGAGTGCAGATCTCATACTGTCCTCCCTGTCGGCGCCATGGCGATTCGCCTCCATGAGGAAGAGACGGACACGGAGCGCCGACAAAATAAATCGAACCCGGTCAGTAGCTGTAAACAGCGAGGTCAGACGGAAGGAGGTGCGCGAGATGGAAGACTGGTCGCGAGGGAAAGATTCGTTAGTGAAAGATTGGGTTGCGGCCGCCAGGCGGCAGGAGCTCTGATAGGTTGGTTCGCAGAAAAGGAATGTGCCGCCACATCCAAGGCGGTGCCTTTGCCGACTTGCGGCTCAGCGGAAGACGCAAGAACCAAATCGATTTCAAAGTGCTCCGCTCCGTGGAACGGTTGCGCAATCAGATGAAGCGGACAGCGGGATTCCTTAGGTTCAACAGGAGCATGGTCGTAGCCTGAGAACTCACAGCTCAGGTCCGGCGAAAAAACCGTATGGACCGTGCCGCCATGGACATGACCAACTTCTCCATGGAGATGATCGGCTTCCGGGTGGATGTGCACCAACGGTGCGGCAAGCATCCATACGGCAACCCATGCAAGGGCTGCCATCCGAAACCAGTTGCTACATCTCGATTGCATTGTGAATTCAGCCTAGCACAATCCCGTAATTGCATCAATGAACACAACCCCTGTATGGCTTCGAGCAAAGCCCCACTGCTCCACTCGGCACGTCAATCTTCAACTTTGCCGTTGAAACCGCTTCAGGCAATTTTTTATAGTTGGATTGAAATACTTTCCATAAGAACCCTGCGCCACCTCGTAACAGAGGAGCATTTCATGACAAAGCACCTGCAGGAAGAGGGACCATCAGGAGGCGACGGCCGGCTCGATGCTGAAGATGAATCTCTTCTGAATCGTCGGAGTCTTCTGGCCGGAACGGCAGGCTTAGTAGGCGCGATGCTCATGGGACCGATGAGGCTGGCCGCCGACGCCACCACGGAGATTTCGCCGGAAGACCCCACGCGGGTACCCGGGGCGACACCGACCGCTTATGGACAGCGATCAGTCTTCGAAAAAGCCGTCCGTATCCCACGTTCCTGGTGGTCGTCGCTGACACCTTTGCAAGACTCGCACGGAATCTTGACTCCTTCCTCCTTGCACTTCGAGCGGCACCACAACGGCGTACCGACCATTCAACCGGCGCAGCACCGCCTCCTCGTTCACGGCATGGTGGATCAACCATGGACCTTTGCCATGGAAGATTTGAAGCGGTTTCCTTCCGTCTCGCGGTTGGCCTTCATCGAATGCTCGGGCAATTCGGGGGCCGAATGGAGAGGACCGGTCGGACAGACCGCGCAGCACACCCACGGCTTGACAAGCACGAGTGAATGGACCGGCGTGGCCTTGAAGACCGTACTGCAAGAAGTCGGAATGAATTCCGAGGCGTCCTGGATGTTGGCCGAGGGCGGCGATGCGGCGGCTATGACGCGCAGCCTGCCGTTGGTGTCCATCATGGAGGAGGCGATCCTTTGTTACGCTCAAAACGGCGAACCGCTTCGCCCGGAACAGGGCTATCCGCTCCGTCTGCTCGTCCCCGGCTGGGAGGGCAATACCTGCATCAAATGGCTGCGGCGACTGAAGCTCGGCAGGGCGCCCTTTATGACCCGCGAGGAGACATCGCAATATACGGACCTGATGCCGGACGGCACGGCTCGTCAATTCACCATGGTCATGGAGGCGAAATCCGTCATTACGTCTCCCTCGGGTGGACAACGTATCCAGCCTGGCTTCCTGGAGATCCGTGGCTTGGCATGGAGCGGCAGGGGCCGCATCGCGTCGGTTGAGGTGAGCACGGATGCCGGACGATCCTGGCGGCAGGCGGCCTTACAAGAGCCGATCCTGCCCAAGTGCCATACCAGGTTTCACTTGTCTTGGCGGTGGAACGGTGAGGACGTGATTCTGCAGAGCCGTTGCCTGGACGACACCGGATATCGGCAACCGGATCGCACCGCCTTGGTGGCGGTGCGTGGCGTGAACTCGGTCTATCATTATAATGCGATCCAAAGCTGGCACATTGCCGCAGACGGGAAGGTGAGCAATGTCCATGCGTAACCTTCTACGTAACATTCTAACGGTGGCGCTCACCACCATCCTGATCGCAGGAATCTTGTGGGCCGGCGGCCCGGCGGACCAGGAACAAACGCACGGCTATGGATTAGGGCGGCCCGCCACAGACCAAGAAGTCAAGGCATGGAACATCGATGTGGCGCCGACCGGCGAGGGATTGCCTGCCGGCCAAGGGACAGCCAAGCAAGGAGCGGCCCTCTTTGCCGTACGTTGCGCGACTTGTCATGGGCCGACAGGGAAGGAAGGCCCGATGGATCGTTTGATCGGCGGCGCCGGCACATTGGCGAGTCAACACCCGATCAAAACCGTCGGCAGTTACTGGCCCTATGCAACGACACTGTATGATTACGTGCATCGCGCCATGCCGTTTCCTGCTCCGCAAAGCCTCTCGCCCGATGAAGTCTATTCGGTCGTGGCCTGGTTGCTTTATCAGAACGGCATTATTGCAGAGGACACCGTGCTCGATGCCCATTCGCTGCCCGGCATCTCCATGCCGAACCGCCGAGGTTTTTCCCCAGATCCACGGCCTGACGTACCCAAACCCTAAGCATGATCGTTCGCTTCTTCTTGAGTTCAGGAAACGTTACAAAACTATCTTCCGCAAGCGCAGCGCGTTGGCAATCACCGACACGGAGCTGAAGGTCATGGCGGCGCTTGCAATCATGGGGCTCAAGAGGACCCCGATGAATGGATAGAGGACTCCGGCGGCGACGGGCACGCCCAGCATATTGTAGACAAAGGCGAAGAACAGGTTCTGCCGAATATTGCGCATCGTCCCGTGGCCCAACCGGCGGGCCCGCGCAATAGCCCGTAAATCGCCCTTCACGAGCGTCACTCCCGCGCTTTCCATCGCCACATCTGTTCCCGTTCCCATGGCAATCCCCACTTGCGCTTGCGCCAAGGCCGGTGCATCGTTGATTCCGTCTCCCGCCATGGCCACGATATGTCCTTCAGCCTGGAACCGCTTGATGGCCGCCACCTTTTGCTCGGGCAAGACTTCGGCCTGCACTTCGTCGATTTTGAGCCGGCGAGCCACAGACTCGGCTGTCGTTCGATTGTCACCGGTCAGCATCACGATCCTCAGACCCTCCTGGTGTAACAGATCAATAGCCTCCGGCGTAGAAGCCTTGACCGGATCAGCAACCCCCAGTAAACCGGCCGGCTTCCCATCGATCGCCGCGAACATGACGGTCTGGCCCTCCTGCCTTAAGGGCTCGGCCTGGGCCAACAGCGCTTTCGTCTCGATACCCAGCTCGCTAAGAAGCAGCACGGTACCGACGGTCACTGAACGACCTTCGATCATGCCGGTGACGCCCTTCCCCGTGAGAGAACGAAAGTCCTCTATCTTTGACGGAAGAATTCCCTTGTCCCGGGCGCCGAATACGATGGCCGACGCCAACGGATGCTCGCTGGATTGCTCAAGCCCGGCTGCGAGCTTTAATAGCTCGGTCTCCGTGACATGCGGCAGCGGCGCCACTGTTATCAGACGAGGTTTGCCTTCTGTCAATGTCCCTGTTTTATCGACCATCAGAACATCGACCTTCGCCAAGGTCTCGAGCGCTTCGGCATTGCGGATCAACACGCCGGCGGTCGCGCCGCGGCCCGTCCCCACCATGATGGACATGGGAGTTGCCAGTCCTACCGCGCAGGGGCATGCGATGATCAATACGGCGACCGCGTTGAGTAGGGCATAGGCCAGATGTGGCTCAGGGCCGTAGAGCGCCCAGACTACGAACGTGACGGCAGCGACTAGAATCACGAGGGGAACGAAATAGCCGGCGACGAGATCGGCCAGCCGTTGAATCGGCGCCCGAGTGCGTTGCGCCTCACTGACCATACGGACAATCTGCGCCAGCAGCGTCTCCCGACCGACCCGCTCGGCCCGCATCACAAAACCGCCTGTCCCATTGACCGTTGCTCCAATCACTTTGTGACCTGACTGCTTCACCACCGGAATTGACTCGCCGGTGACCATGGATTCATCGACCGCGCTTGTCCCTTCCACCACCACACCGTCCACGGGGATCTTTTCACCCGGTCTCACGCGCAACCGATCACCGACCTGAACTTGATCCAGCGGGATATCTTCTTCATGGGCGTCGCCATGAATAACGCGGGCCGTTCTCGGTGCGAGCTCCAGCAGCGATTTAAGAGCGCTGCTGGTCCGGCTACGCGCCCGCAACTCCAGGACCTGCCCCAATAAAACGAGGGCGACGATGACGACCGCCGGTTCAAAATAGACGGCAAGCTCGCCGCCGTGGACGCGGAACGAGTCCGGAAAGATCCCGGGTACAAGCGTTGCCGCGACGCTGTACAGGTACGCGGCACCCGTCCCCAGGCCGATGAGTGTAAACATGTTGAGATATTGATTGACGATCGAAGCCCAGGCCCGTTCGAACAGCGGCCGACCGATCCAGAGCACCACCGGCGTCGCCAACACGAACTGAAACCAGACCAATGCCCTTCCTGAAAAGAGCTGCTGTAACGGTTGGCCCGGAAGCATTTCGGAAATCATCAGCGCAAGAATGGGTGAACCGAGAACCACACTCCGCCAAAACCGGCGGGTCATATCGACTAACTCAGGGTTGGCCTCCTCTGCGGTTACCGTCCGCTGCTCCAACGCCATCCCGCATATCGGACAATTCCCCGGCTCGGCCTGAACGATCTCCGGATGCATCGGGCAGGTATATTCGGTACGGGTCGGCAGAGCGGTCACATCGGCCGGCTCTAAAGCCATGCCACAGATAGGACAGGCCCCTGGCTTAGATTCGAGGACCTCGGGATCCATCGGGCAGACATACTTCGTGACTCCGCTCGCCGGTACGGGCGTCGGTTTCGGAGCCCGCTGTTCCGGCGGGGTCAGGTAATAGTCGGGATCGGCTCGGAACTTCTCGAGACACCTGGCGGCACAGAAATAGTATTTCTTGCCGCGATACTCGTACGAACCGGCCGCCGTAGCAGGCTGTACCGTCATCCCGCAAACCGGATCGGTCTCGCCGATTGCCGGTGCCGGCTGAGCCGACCTCATCATGGGCAACGGCTTTTTCTTCCCCAATGAAATGAGACCGGCCGGCGCGGACTTCAAGAACCGTTCTGGATCAGCTTTGAATGTATCGAGACAGGATATCGAGCAAAAATAGTACGTCTTGCCTTGATAGATGTAATGCCCTGCCGCAGTGGCGGGGTCCACCTTCATCCCGCATACAGGATCGATGTCCGACCCAGCGTGCGAA